>JBEICW010000584.1:0-2193 GCA_040383785.1 Ignavibacteria bacterium
ATGTGGATTGGAATTGGAGTTTATGGAATTATAGAATCACTTTCCAAAAAAGAATTTAGCTTAGTAAAATCAATGTCAGTGGTATTAATATTAACATTATTGGTACCAGCGAATATGGCTGCCGGTGGATGGAAAATGCACGATAGAAGTGGAAATTTTATTCCATTTGATTATAGTTATAACATTTTACAAAGTGTGGAACAAGACGCAATCTTATTTACAAATGGTGATAACGATACATTCCCATTATGGTATTTGCAAGATGTTATGGGAGTTCGTAGAGATGTTAGAATAGTAAACTTAAGCTTGGGTAATACACTTTGGTATATCGAACAACTTAAAAATACAATGCCTTGGGGTGCGAAAAAAGTTCCTCTAAGTTTTGCTGATGACAGTTTGAATGTAGATGAAGAAACTGATCCAAGAGCATTAAGTTATGATTTTGGAGAAGCAAGATTATTAAGTATTCCAGTTAAAAAAGAAATTTTAGCTCAATACACAACTGACCAGACTTTGATAGACAAAGGTACTTTTGATATGACTTTCTTAGGTAAACCTTATGGCGAGCAAGAAGGCAAACAATTCTACTTATATAGAGTTCAAGATAAGTTAGTTTTGGATATTTTACAACAAGTTAAGTTCGAAAGACCTATTTACTATTCAATTACAGTAGGTCCAGACGCTTTCTGTGGCTTGGAAAACTATTTTAGATACGAAGGTATGGCTATGAGAGTATGCCCTACTCAACAAAGGTCAAATACTGGCGATAATTATAATATTGCAATTTATGAAAAAACTTTATTGAATATAGATAATTCTGACAAATTCCATACTGAACAACATTATGGCTTTAAATTACGTAACTTAAATAATCCAAAAGTTTATTATGACCCAGTTCATAGAAGACTAATGAGCCAATACAGACAATTGTATTACTTTGTAGCTCGCGATGTATTGATGAAACAAAAAGATACATTAAAAGCTAAAAAAGTATTAGATATTATGAATACAAATATTTCTCCAATCCAATTCCCTATGAGTTTTGATTTTGAAAATAAGTTAGCTAAAATGTATAGTGATTTAGGCGATTCTAAATCTGCTGCAATTTATGCAAATTTATGTATCAAGTCAGTCCAAGAAATTATTGGCAATAAAAAATTACTTAACGAAAACTTTAGTTATGAATTAAGTGGTTATGAAGGTCCTTTTACATCTGGGTATAATAGTTTCTTGATTATCAAAAATTATGCAGGTGCTAAAGATATTCTTAATCAATTTATTGGAATGCTTGGTTCGAGTATGGAATATATCAAAAGTGGTAATTTACCAGGTGTTGACCCACAAAGAGTTGAGTATATATATTATTCAAACTTAATGAAGTTAAATGAACTTGAGCTATTGCCATTTGAAGATAAAAAAGATTATGATGGGGCAATCAAAAAGGCAAATGAAATAGTTGCCAAATTGAATAAAGAACCAAATCCATTAAATAATCAATTATCTGGTATGTTAATGATGAAAATCCAAGAATTGGAAGCTAAAAAGAACGGTGGAAAATTATTAACAAGTGATTCACTTCCAGTTATGAACTAAAATACTATTTATATTTCATAAATATAAAAATAAAAAAGACTGCTTAATTTAGGCAGTCTTTTTTTGTTAATTTTTCCTAATTTATTTTCAATTTTAATCCTTTTATATTATATTGCAAAATCAAAATCACAAATAAATATTATTTATGAAAAAATCAATATTTCTCGTTGCTTTAATATGTTTAGCAATATTCAGCTCTAATCGAACTTTGGCTATCCAATTAGATACTGTCTGGGTTTCTGATATATCGGGGCAGGTATTATTTCAGCATCCTGTAACTAAAAATATTTTAATAGCTATAAGAGACAATAGAATTGAAGAAATTGACCATTTAACTGGAAAATATATTAGAGGAATAAAATTTAAAAATGATTTTGGATATAGTTTAGATTTATCTCCCGATGGTTCAAAGATTTTATATACAGGTGAAGATGGATTAAGATTACAAGATTATTACACTCAAAAAGACACGATGGTATTTAATAAAAAATATTATTTCCCTAGATTTTTAGGGAACGATAAAATATTATTTTTATATACTGAATTAAATTCAACTTTAGGTATTTTAAATTTAAAGAATTTAGAACTACAAACATTTCC
>JBEICW010000585.1:0-2186 GCA_040383785.1 Ignavibacteria bacterium
CATACCCGAGCCAAGAGTCGGTAACATTAATGCTGATATTTTTATTTTATCTGCAAACCCAAGAGCAGGTCTTGAATTCTTCTGTGATATTATAGATGAAAGTAGTACAGGTTCTAATATTATAAATTCCCAAGAAAAAATAAAAAATTTAAATAATCAAAATTGTGATAATTTTTTAATCAAATTAGGACAACAATGGTGGGATGATAATTTAGTTAAAATTCGAGGTGGATTTGGTGAGCAAATGCTTGCCTCACAGGATATTAGAACTGTCTCAAGTAATCAACTTATACAAATTAGAAAAATACTTTCTTCCAAGGTTTGTACATTAGAATTCTTTCCTTATTATTCTAATAATTTTAAACATGGACACTTAAGACTACCTTCACAAATATATATTAAAAATGTAATTGAATATGCAATTTGCAGAAATAAATTTATTATTTTAAATAGATTAGAAAAAGAATACTTTGGCTTAGTACCTAGTTTATTTAAATATAATAATCTATATTTTACATCTAAATCTCAAAAAACTAGTATTAGTAATAACAATATACTTGACAGAAAAAGAAATAAAAATAATAATATAAGCAGTATATGCAATCAATTAAGTATTTATGGAATTATACCTTAATTAACTTTCAAACTTCTCGCTAACCAAAAATAAAAAAATCCCCACATTCATGCAAATATGGGGATTTTTTTATAATTCTTTAATCTTCAATTCTTATGCTTTGCTTAGGGCTTCGGCACCACCTACAATCTCTAACATCTCTTTAGTGATTGCGGCTTGTCTTTCTCTATTGTAGATTAGATTTAAGCTATTTATTAGGTCTCTTGCGTTAGTAGTTGCATTATCCATCGCCATCATTCTGGCAGCGTTTTCTGCGGCTGCAGACTCTAATAATGCTCTCCACATTACCAAATCTACTACCTGCGGCAATAAACTATCTAATATCTGAGCTTGCCCTGGTTCGAAGATATAATCTACTGCTGTGCTTGACTTTACTTCTGCTGCATTTGTATTTACAAATGGTAAAATTTGCTTTTTAGAAGGTAATTGTTTGATTACATTCACAAATTCGTTATTTACGATATAAACTCTATCGATTTCGCCATTCATATATTTAGTCATTACAGAAGCAATAATTTCTTTTGCAATTGAAAATTCTAATTTAGTGAATATACCTGGGAATGAATTTATAACATCATAATTAGACTTAGCATAAAAAGATGTAGTTTTTTTGCCAATTGGAACTATTTTGATATTCGCAGTTGGGTGTTCTTTTTTGATTTCAGACTCGATAAAAATATTCGCATATTTGATGATTTGTGCGTTAAATCCACCACAAAGTCCTCTATCCGAGCCAACTACAATTACAGCAACATTATTCACAGTAGTTCTTTTGTCAGTAATTGGGTGTTGGTAATCTTCGCCAACATTTCCAGCTACATTGCTAAGAACTTCTTGAAATTTTTGAAAATAAGGTCTTGCTAATTCAATCGCATCTTGAGAACGTTTTAGTTTAGCAGCCGAAACCATTTTCATAGCAGAAGTGATTTTAGCTGTGTTTTTGACACCAACTATTCTCGTTCTTATCTCTCTTAACGTAGCCATTAATTACCTAAAATCTTTTTTTTAATTACAATTTATATAGAAAATATACAAGGAACATATTATAAATATTGCCAATCTTGATTAAGATGATTATTGATATAATCTGCAATACTTTCTTCGAGTGTTCTGAATTTAAAATCTAAGTTAAAATTCGAATTTAATTTATTTACTTTTTCTAAGTTCGCTTCAGTATAGTTTTGATATTGTTTGCTAATACTCTGTGGCATATCTATATATCTAATATCAGTCGGCATTTTTAATGTATTAAATACACTATTTGCTAAGTCATTCCATGACCTTGCTCGCCCAGTGCCAATATTATAAATGCCATTTTGATTAGTATTTACTATATCCCAAACCAAATCTACAGTATCTTTAATATAGATAAAATCTCTAAGTTGATTACCATTAGAATATTCTTTTACGTTTGATTTGAATAAATTTATATAACCATTTTCTTTGATTTGATTATATGCTTTATAAATCATTGAAGCCATACCATCTTTGTGATATTCGTTTGGTCCAAAAACATTAAAGAATTTTAGCCCAATCGCTTCATTGATATAAC
>JBEICW010000586.1:0-2166 GCA_040383785.1 Ignavibacteria bacterium
AATAATAAAAAATATGAAAGCAGTAGTTCAAAGAGTAAAAGAAGCAAAAGTTGAAGTTGAAAATAAAAATGTTGGCTATATTTCTAATGGGTTAGTTGTTTTAATTGGAATTACACAAACCGATAATTCACAAATTATTGATTGGTTTGTAAATAAAATCATAAATTTGAGGGTATTTTCTGATAATGATGGAAAATTAAATTTATCAGTCAAAGATATTAATGGCGAAATTTTATTAGTTCCAAATTTTACTATTTATGGCGATGCAAAAAAAGGTTATAGACCAAGTTATGTAATGGCTGCAAAATCGGAAATATCAGAAAGTATTTTTAATGAATTTTATGATAAATTAAATCAAGCAATGCCAAAAAAAATTCAAAAAGGCATTTTTGGAGCTGATATGCAGGTAAGTTTGGTAAATGATGGACCAGTTACTTTGGTTATTGTAAAAGAAATTAGTGAAAAAGAATAAATTTTTAAAGCAAAATGAACATAAAATTAGAAACAGATAGATTTTGGCTTAGAAAATTTGAAATTAATGATATTCAGAATATTTTTGACTTGGATTCTGACCCAAAAGTACATAAATACTTAGGCAATAATCCGATAAAATTAATAGCTGATGCTGAAATAGTTATTAATTCATTATTAAATCAATATAAAGAAAATGGTATTGCTCGTTGGGCTGTAATAGATAAATCTAATAATGAATTTGTAGGCTGGTCAGGATTAAAATATGAATTAAACGACAGAACAAATGAAAAATATTACGATATAGGATATAGACTAAAGACTAAGTATTGGGGAAAAGGTATTGCTCAAGAAACTGCCAGTGCTTGCCTAAAACACGGTTTTGACACACTGAACGTAAATGATATCTATGCTTCAGCAAGTGTAGATAATATTGCATCAAATATCGTTTTGCAAAAAATTGGATTAAAATATATAGAGCAATATAATTACCAAGCAAAAAATGAAAATATTCTATGTAATTGGTATGGCTTGAGTAAAGTAGAATATCTAAAATTAAAACATTTAAAACAAAACAACACAAATCAAAAATGAAAAAAATACTTATAATTACTTATTATTTTCCACCTTCGGGCGGACCTGGCGTGCAGCGAGTTCTGAAACATATAAAATACCTCCGAGATTTCGGTTGGCAACCTTATGTATTGACTGTATCTAATGGGCAATATCCAGCAATTGATGAGTCACTAATCAAACAAATCCCTGATGATGTGGTAGTAGAAAAAACTAAAATCTATGAACCTTACGACATTTATCGTTTTATAACTGGCAAAAAGAAAGGAAGTGCGATTGATGTAAATGTAATCAAAAAAGACGACCAAAAAGTGCCTTTTATGGAGAAATTTGCGGAGTTTATCCGCGCTACTTTCTTTATCCCAGATGCTCGAATTGGGTGGCTGCCAACTGCTGTACCCAAAGCTATGGAAATGATTGAAAAATATGGGATTGATGCAATTTATAGTTCATCTCCTCCATATACTTGCTCACTTGTGGCAAAAAAAGTGAAAAACAATTATAAAAAACAAGGCAGAAATATGCCTTGGGTGGCTGGATTTCGTGACCCTTGGACTGGATTTATTTCATCACCAAAAAGGTGGTCAATTCCAAGTAGAATTGATAAAAAAATGGAGTTTGATACGTTTAATGAGTCTGACTTTGTGGAAGTGGCTTGGGAAGGTATTATTAAAGATGCTATGGCTAAATACCCCCACTTAGACAAAAATAAGTTTATTCACGTACCAAACGGCTTTGATTCGAGTGATATTCCTAAAGTGGAAGTAAATCGAGATGAAATTGATAACGCCAAATTTGTGATGACCTATACCGGCTCAATGTATGGCAGACGTAACCCACAAGCACTTTTTGAGGCAATAGAAAATCTAATTAAAGCTAATAAAGTTGACAAATCAAAATTTAAACTTAGATTTGTTGGGAGATTTGGGAATGAAGTATTGGAAATGATAGACAAAACTTCATTCAAAGATTCGATTGAGACAATTGGATATGTAACCCACGAAAAAAGCATAGAATTTTTGCTTAGTTCAGATGCTTTACTGCTCGTAGTAGATGAATCCAAAGAAAGCGAAGAGATAGTGCCAGGCAAAGTTTATGAGTATATGGGAGTTTATAAGCCAC
>JBEICW010000587.1:0-2165 GCA_040383785.1 Ignavibacteria bacterium
ATACCAGTAACAAAATATAAAGAGTCGTTTTTTATTGAAAAATCAGTAAAATAACTTTCATTTATAGGTGAATGAGAATATTCGAATAATGAAACATTGGTTAAATCAAAATTGCCATTTTCATCAATTTTGTATAATTCTAATCTTCGTCCAGATTGTTTAAAAAACATTATATTTTCTTCAATATTTTTTGCCCTTAATAACAGATATGTATTTTCATCATTTTGAATTTCACTAAATGATTTCATATCATTTGTTTTAACATATTTATTATTTAATTGAAAATATAAATAATTTTTATCTTTTAAAAAACTAGAATGAACAAAAAATTCAATCGAATTGTCTGAGTATACTTCAAAATTTTGAATATAATTTAAATCTGTATCCAAAATATCAAAAAACTTAGTATTGTTATAAACTAAAACTTTATTATTAAAAAATATCATAGAATTTTTAAGTAAATTCAAATAATAATTTTGTTCAATTACTTTAAATTTTATTTTTAAAGCAGCAAAATAGTCATAACTATTAAATTCATATTTCTTAATTATATTACCGTTAATATCATATTTTGAAATAAAATAATCAGATCTAATGATTAAATTATTTTCAACTAATAGGGTAGAATAAACTTCTTCTTTTATGTCAAGTAAAATATTCCAATTTTTACCGCCATCACTCGATAGTTTTATTTTACCATCATTATTAAATGCATAAATATTATTATCTATAATTTTAATATCAAGTATAAACCCATTATCAAAAATGTTATTTATATTCCAATTTTTACCGCCATTATTAGATATGTTTAAAATTCCTAAATTACCATAAGCAATAAGTAATTCACCATTACCAACTATACCATTATATTTAAAGTTTAGTGGTTTAATACTTAAGTTTTTTTCTTCAAAAGAATATAACTGTATATTATTTATATAAAATACAAAAATTACTAGTAAAACAAACTTTTTCATAGTTCTCCAATAAAAAATACAACCTACAAATAATAATTTCTTGTAGGTTGTATTAATAAATGAAATTAAGGGTTATAATCACACAAGTTGTTAATAAAATAAAAACAAACACTAGAAGTAAAATTAGGATTGTTTAAGAATTGGTAATAAATATTTGCTTCAAATCCAGAGTCATGAAGTTGAAAACAAGATGGTGTTCCTGCTAAATTAGGACCCCAAGTTGATGTTTTTCTATATTCATCTAAAACAGAATCATAACAAAATTCAAAAACTTGAAAGCAAAAGGCATCCCCACAACCTGTATCAGAGCGTAACCACAATTCACTACCTTGTTTTATATATTTCCAACAAACTGGCTCATAAATAGTTACTTCTAGTACACCTTCTTCACAAGGTAAAATATTTAAACAAATTGTTTTTATATTATTAGCTATTTGCAACCAACCATTTAATTGAATTAAAACATCACGATTATTCAACCCATTACTACAGTTTGGATCAACTTTAGTAAAACCTTTAATATATATTTCTTGCTTGTTTTGGGTGGGGTCACATTTATAACAGAATTCAACAGTATATTGACAACCTGAAATTGTTATAGTCCTAATTGTTGAACTAAAACCAGTTGGGCATTGTGCCTCACTTTGTTTTAAATTCATTCCGAAAAAAGAGATTAGTAGTATTGCAAAAAGCAATATCCTATTAGAAATTATATTTTTTAACATAATTTTTCCTTTTTATTTATTTTTACAATTTACAATTTATCATTTTCTTTCCTAATTCACTACCACTTTCACAGCTTTTGTATTATTTCCGTGTTGGATTTTGATTAGGTATGTCCCTTTGGGCTGACCAACGCAATTCCATTTGATATTGCCACTCCATTCGTTTAGTTTTTCTAATGTTAGACTCTCTTTTCCTGAAACTTTATTGCCTGTAATATCATAAACTGCTATTTCTGAATTGTCAATATCAATACTACTATCCCAATAAAACTTCGCTGTTACCTCGCTTCGTGTAGGATTTGGGTATGGTGGCATAGTGTAAAGGTAGTTCATTTCTTCAATTTGTGAATAATTTTCTACGCTTGTTGGGTCACCTACCATTTCGATACCATTTATCCAGTAAACATTATCTTCATTTTTGTCATCTTCATATCGTGCAAATATAGTTTTGTCAAATACGTGAAAT
>JBEICW010000588.1:0-2159 GCA_040383785.1 Ignavibacteria bacterium
CCCAATTTTGTAAATCCGTAATTATCATTTGTTTCTAATGTGCAACTATCTTTTAATAGGAAAATTAAACCTTTGATATATGCACCGTCAAGTATTGACAATTTACCTTTTTTACCTTCACCAACAGATTCGACAACAACAGATTTTATTGTTTTATTAAATCCACCAGTTACTGTTATATGTTTATCGTCTCCAATTCTAACAACATCTCCAACTTGTTTGGGATAATCAATTGTTTCTGGAGTCCCTCCATATCCTTCTTTAGACCAACTTCCTGGATCTTCCCAGTCGCCACTTGCAATACTGTAAAAAGTTTCACCTGCTGATTCACCAATTATAAATGAACCAAATGCTGTCATATTTTGTGTAGTGGTAGAAGTATCGTATCTATTTATTGTACTATGTTGGAACCAATCTCCACTACTACCAAAAACAGGGTTTCTTCGGAAAATCTCAAACAATCCAAATGTTGCTCCATTTCGCAAATCACCTGTAGGTGTTTGACCTTTTATATATTGTAACGTCAGAGTATATGTTCTTGATGCACCCAACGCAAATGGTGTTACTGCATCAGGTACAATATTCCAATATCTTTCAATATAAGTAGTTTGTTCCATCAGTAATGAATCTGGAATATCTGGAGGTGTTACCCCAAATGGTTTTACATTCAAATAACCAGGTGTACCAATTCCAGCAGTAGTAGTTATAGTTACTGGTGTATAATCATCTATTGTACCTACTTGGAAATTGTACAAACTTGCTGCACCGTTATTTAGCCAACGTCTTAATTCACCAACTATCCATCCACCACCAAATTTCTGAACGTTACCTGGAGTAGTAGATGACTCACCTGATTTAACATATTTATCAGGACCTAAAATTACTTTGGCTGTATTATTATTACTAAATTGGAAACTATTTCTTACAAATAAATTAGCACCTACAGTATCTTTTAATGTTACATCTCCACCAATTTTATCAATTATTAAATCCCAAAATCCACCATAAGTACTATTAAAAGTCGAATTTTCAAAAGTTAATAATTGGTTAGCTGTACCGTTTAATTTTACCTGCCTTGTTCCGGTTGTACCTGTTTTGAAAACTGCATTACCTTCTACTTTAAAATTTCTACCAACAGTTAAATTTTGCCCATTCAAACTAACTTGGGCATCTGTTTTGACCAAAAAGTCATTTACTACTCTTAGTTCACCAGTACCAAAATCTATATCTCTATTATATGTATCTTCAAAAGTCAAATCCCAAAATGCAAGAGTACTCAAAATACTCATTTTGTCATAATCACCACCTGCGGCAGGTACATTATTGATAGTAGTTGAGCCAATTTGTACCGTTCCTGCATTAATAAAACTATTTATATTATTTGCACTAATTAAAAAATCTGGGTCTTTTAAAACCCCATTAGCAGACATTGGTCTATAAAGTATAATTTTACCACCATTCATAGTAAATGTAGATGCGGCTTCTCCAATATCAAAACCGGCTCTTCGTTCAGATAAATTAGTCAATGAACCATTAATCATTACTTCTACCAAAGCATTTCCAGAAATAAAAATTGTTCCTGATGATGTTGGGTATTTTCTACGTAAATTTCCTGCAATCCTTAGATTACTTGTACCAGCAACATTAATCTCAGTAATACTTTCATAAGACAAATTTTCACTTACGTTATTACCTACATTTAATGTACCTGCCTCCAAGATTACTTTGGAATCCTGACCGCAAAGTAAACCATCTTTAATTGTTACTATACCAGTTTTTAAATTTAATCTTACATCACTTCTTAATGTTAGCTCTCCATCACCATCAGTTGTAAGTATTATTTCATTTCCAATATTATGAATATATGTACCAGAATCAAATAAGAAATCTACTGCTTGATTTGCAGTTATTGATGTTGTGAAATCTGAAGAAAATGTACTTGAGTTATTTTTCAATTCTATTGTTGCTAAGTCTTTAGCCATTATTATGGAACCAATACTCTCAAACCTACCAGAACCATTTATTTCTGAATTTACATTTCCAACAAACTTAATCAATGTATGCTCATCTGAATTTACAAATGTTCTTATACCTTTACCTACTGCGGTTGCATTATTTTCTATGCTTTTACCTATTATCAAAGTATCATTCGATGGACC
>JBEICW010000589.1:0-2154 GCA_040383785.1 Ignavibacteria bacterium
ATTGTTAAAAACTAATAATTTATCAAAGTTTGACACCAAAGATGAAACTAAACAAAATGAATATAAGGATTATATTCAAAATTCAGATTTGGTATTTATCCTTGATGTAAATAATAAAAGGCGAGTAGGGGCTCCGGCTGAATATATTAACTTTGCCAATGCAAAAACTGTTATCATAGACCACCACTTAGAACCAGAAGAATTTGTTGATGAAATTTATTTTGATACAGATACAACTTCAACTTGTGAGATAATTTATAAATTAATTTGGTCTTATTCTTATTGGTTAAAAAATCAAAATTTGCCATCAACTTTGTCAATTGATTCTACTTTAGATTTTGCGGATAAATCATATTTAGATTATTTTGATAACGATATTGCAATTTGCATTTATAATGGAATTTTGACAGATACTGGCAATTTTAAGTATTTCAGAACAGATGCCGAGATTTTGCGAATTGCAGCTAATTTATTGGAATATGAAATAGATTTGGTAGAAACCCACAAAACTATTTTTGAAAGTATGAGTTTGGAAAAGTATCAATTAAAAACATTATGCCTAAAAAATACACAATTCTTTTATAATCATCAATTAGCAATCGCAGTACTTAGTATTGACGATTTTGAAGCGACTGGAACAAGCACCGAGGATACTGAAGGATTTTCGTCAATGCCATTAGAAATTTCTGGAATGAAAATCGCAATATTTATCCAAGAAGACCCAAAAGAAATAGGGAAGGGCGAAAACGGAACGAATTTGTATCGAATATCTTTCCGTTCATTTGGTGCAATTTCAATACGCGATATGGCAGCCCATTTTGGTGGTGGTGGACACAAAAACGCCTCTGGTGCCAAAGCATACGCCAAAGACATAAATACACTCATTAGCAATATCAAAGACTACGTAGGGCAAGAGTTTGGGTTTTGAGTGATGGCGATTAACTGAAATAAGAAAAAATCAAAATGAAAATATTGTGGGAAACTAATGAAATAAAAATCTCTATCGAATTTTACTGTATCAATATAAACAAAGTTATAATTAGTTTCCAAATAATTAAATAATTTTTTTAATTCATCAATACTAAATATTTCTGGCTTTTTATACACAAATGTTCCCTAAATTATCATTCAAAATAAATATTTATTACTTAAAAAATATTTTTAATCTTATAGAATAAACAAGATTATTATTATTATTTTCATTGTCTATTAGGTGTAGTTTCTTGAAAAATAAATTTCCCAATTTTTTGCAAAAAGTTAGGTTTGGGATTATTTGCATTAATTTCATCTTTAGGATTCCACCATTTTACACCTAAAAGCACATCACTTAAATAATTCGTTAAAATTTCTTGATTAAGTTTGAAATTGATAAGATATAAATTATATTCAATCTCATACTTATCATTTGATAGACTCCCATTTTCATTTAAAAGTAATTGATATTTATCAGTTAATACTTTTTGAAATTCAAGATAATTATCTTGAAAATCAATTATTAGATCACTTACAATTATACCTTCGATTACACGATTATATCTTGTGAAATTACTTTTTTTTATAATATTATTAGTAATATATTCACAATAATCTTCTATTGAATAAGAATCTTCCAATTCTGATTCCTTCATTAAAGGCCACCAAAATTTTAGGTTTTTACCTTTAATAATATGGCAGTCAATTAATATTAAACTAGAGTGTGTTAAACAAATAGTGATATTACTTTTTTCACTGTAATAGTATGTAAATGAAATATCTCTATCATATTCATAATTTATAAACTCAAAATGGAAGTCATCAATCAAGAATTTAAAATACTCTCTAAGGTTTTGGTTAAACATATTTTCAGTAAACATATCATTACCTTATATTATGAATTTAATTCAAATCTTTTAATTATTACTTAAAAATACTTTTAATTTTATAAAATAAACGCATTGTTCTTGGGTAAATCCATTTTTTACCTAATAATACATCACCTAAGTGTTTATCTAATATTTCGATGTATAAATCTACATCTGAACTATAATATTCAAATTTCTCTTCAAAAGTATAAAAAGGGTCGTATTTTATTTTCGAAATAGCAAAGTCTTTTTGTGTTAAATCACCATTAGTAAATTCTGCCACATATTCAAATAATGAATAACCACCTAAACC
>JBEICW010000590.1:0-2152 GCA_040383785.1 Ignavibacteria bacterium
AAATATTCTATAAATATCTACTCAAGTTTCTTAATATTTGGAAAATTATAATGATTGATACTCACTGTCATATTGATGGAAAAGAATTTGATGAAGATAGAGCTGAACTAATAGAACGTGCAAAAAATATTGGAATTACTAAATTAATAATTCCTGCGATTGAACCAAATAGATTTGAAAAATTATGGCAGGTAGTTAATTCTGATGATATGATTTATTGTGGATTTGGAGTTCATCCGCATAATGCCAGTGAATATAATGAAGACGTAGAAAAGCTAATAATAGATAAGTTAACTGAGAAAAAAGTTGTAGCAGTTGGTGAGATTGGTTTAGATTATTATTATGATTTTGCTCCAAAAGATATTCAGAAGCAAGTATTTAGAAGACAATTAGAGATTGCAAAACAATACGATAAACCTGTAATCGTTCATAATAGAGAGACGGATAGTGATATTTTAGAAATTATAAAATCGGTACAATCAGAAAACTCTCAAAATGACTTAAAAGGTGTGTTACATTGTTTTTCATCTGACTTAGAAGTACTTAAACAGGCTTTGGATTTAGGTTTTTTGGTGTCATTTACAGGTAATGTAACATTTAAAAAAAGTACATTAGATGAAATTGTAAAATATGTACCAAATGACAAATTTATGATTGAAACTGATTCGCCTTATATTACTCCGGTTCCATACAGAGGCAAAAGAAATGAGCCTTCTTATGTGAAATATGTGGCAGAAAAAATTGCTGAAATTAAAAATGAATCAATTGAAAATATTATTAATTATACATCAGAAAATGCTATGAAATTATTCAAATTATCTTTAATTCTAATTATTATTTCAATTTTAAATTTGAGTTTTAACTCGAATGAATTATTAGCTCAAATTCAAGTACAAAATCAAAAAGCAACAGTAAATCAAACTATTGAAATTGAGGAAACTGAAGAAGATGACGAGTATATTGAAGAGGAAGACGAAAATCCTTATAAAAAAAACTTAGGTGTCGGTTTTTTTGTGGGACCTAACACCATTGTAGTTACAGAATTTTATCCAGTTGGTAAAGGTCCTCAAGGTGGTGATGAATTTGATAGAACTTATGAAGGGTTTGCATTTTTTGGAGGTTCACTACAATATTCTCCTTTAGATTATTTAATTTTAGAGACAAGTTATTATGCTTCTAAAAATATTAACCCAACAATTGGTTTTGAAAGCGTTAGAAAACCCGATTATTATAATGGATTAGAAGTAACCTCTTTGTGGATTGCCAATCCAAGTAAAAGAATTAATTTCTTTGGTGGTATTGGTGGGACATTTTTGATGAATAATCTAAATGGAGTTTCATCAACTGCTGTGGGAATGAATTTTAGTATTGGTTTTATGGGTAACATCAAATTTGAAGGTGTAGGATTATTTAATTTAGTAGCACAATGGAGATTAAATCCACAATTTGGAAGACAAGATATTTCTGTTTTAGACCCAAATAGAAAAATTAATAGCGAAGACCCCGCTGAAAAATATAAAACTATCGATATTCAAGCTACACAATTCTTTTCTATGCCAAGGTTCAGTTTAGTTTGGTATCCTGAATTTTAATTGTATCAAATATCTGTATCAAATTTCTGTAAGTTTATAAATTAACTTAAACAAAAAATAATTTTCTACAATTTGCCAAAAAATAAACAAAATATAAATTTAGATTCAGTAAATGACTCAACAAATGGAAAAATTATCAATAATAATGAAACAATTATTGATAATTCATTTGATATGAGTAAATTCCAAATTACAAAAAAAAATAATTTACATTTAATTTCTGAATACAACCCCAATTTAAAAGTTTTTGCATTAGTTGTTTGTATAAATATTGGTTCGCGAGATGAATACAAAGACATCAATGGTATATCTCACCTAATTGAACACTTAATATTTAAAAGAAGTGCAAAAAAATCAGCGAAACAAATTGCAAATAGATTTGAAGATTTGGGTGCTTTTGCGAATGCTTTCACATCAAAAGAGCAAACAGTATTTTATGTAAGAGGATTGGTTGCAAATTTTGATAAAATTTTAGAATTGTTATTTGAAATCATTTATAATTCAGAATTTATTGAAAAAGAAATTGAAAAAGAGAAAGTAATTATAATTGATGAGATTAG
>JBEICW010000591.1:0-2141 GCA_040383785.1 Ignavibacteria bacterium
TAAATATAAATATATAAACATAAAAACGCTAAGTAATAATAAATAGCATTTTGTTTTATTAAGTTATTTCATTATTTTGCAATTGAAGATATACAATTATAAATTTAATTTTTATTATTAAATAATCAATAATATTTGTTAAAATTTGTAACTTTACATAATTCTTTGTGTTATTATTGTTGAAACAAATAATACAAATTTAATAAAAATAAAATATGCTAAATTTATTAAAAATATTCATAATTAATCTTTTTTTAATCTTAAATGTAATTCAATTAAAGTCTCAAATATTTGAAGATATTGCTTTAAAGGTGGGGATAAATCATTTTGCATTTGACCCTATGATTATGTCATCAGGTATCGCTGTGTTTGATTATAATAACGATGGTTTTGAAGATATTTATATGGTTAGTGGAGTGCCGTTGGACCATTTATATAAAAATAATGGTGATGGTACATATTCAAATGTAACTGTTGAGGCAGGTTTCGGTTTTACGAAGAATAATCGAATTTGTGGAGTTGCAACAGGTGATATCAATAATGATGGTTATAGAGATATGATTCTAGCTACTGGTGGTAATACTCCTGATATATTAATGTTAAACAATAAAAATGGA
The DNA here is from genome assembly GCA_040383785.1 of Ignavibacteria bacterium. Lineage (GTDB taxonomy): Bacteria > Bacteroidota > Ignavibacteria > Kapaibacteriales > UBA2268 > JBDNHS01. The sequence goes on from JBEICW010000591.1 coordinate 618, forward strand.
ACATTTACAGATATTTCAAGATCAGCAGGTATTAACTTTAATACTTACGCATATACTGCAACGTTTGTAGATTTTGACCAAGATGGTTTTTTAGATATATACATAGGAAATTACGGTCCCTCGCCAGGTGAACCTGGTATGCCAAATGTGTTATATAGAAATAATGGTGATTTGACGTTCACAAATGTAACAGAATTTCATGGAGTTGGAGATATCGGTTGTGCTTTAGCGTTTATGTTTACAGATATTGATAATGATAATGATTTAGATTTATTATTGATTAATGACATAGGTTTGGTTTATCAACCAAATAAAGTATTTGAATATGACCAAGACGAAAAAAGATTTAAAGACATAAGTCTTTCAACAGGTTTTAATACGCCTATTTATGGAATGGGAATAGCAAATTTGGATATAAATGAAGATGGGTATTTTGACCATTATGTAACTAATATTAGGCATAATTTATTTTATGTAAATCAAAAAAATAAAACTTTTATAGATAGAGCGAGAAGCTATAATATGACTTTTCCTTTTATCCCAGATACTTTAAATCCTGATTATAAATATAATTTAGAAACTACGAGCTGGGGTGCTTTATTTATGGATTATGATGGTGATACTTATGATGATTTATTTGTTACAAAAGGTCATGTTCAAACTCCAGAAAAATACAAAGACCCTGATAAGGCATTGAAAAATATTGAAAACAAAACTTTTGTTGATGTTTCAGATTCTTTAGGATTTAATTATTCATTACGTTCGAGAGGATTAGCACAATTTGATTATGATAATGATGGCGATATGGATTTATTGGTGAATGTAGTAGATATCGTTGGTAAAACTGATATTAAATCAAAATTGTATAAAAATAATATTAAAAATAATACAAATTGGCTAAAAATCAAATTAGTTGGAAGTACAATTAATAGAGATGCTTTTGGTTCGAGAGTAAAAGTATATTTTGCAGATAGAATGAAAATGCAACAAGTTGATGCAGGTGGAGGTACATATTCTTCTCAAAGCTCATCTTTTATGCACTGGGGATTGGCTGGAAATACTGAAGTTGATAGTATAGTTGTTGATTGGCTTGGTGGTGATAAAAAAGTTTTGAAAAAAGTTGGTACTAATCAAACTTTAACAATAATTCAAGATTATAAAGTTAATGTAAATATTGAAATTTGCAAAGGTGAATTTTTCGAGGGTAAAATAATTAATGAACCACAAATAATCACTAAGACAAGAACCGCATATAACGGAGCTGATAGCATAATAACTTATAATATTACAGTTAAAAATCCAATGATTACTTCATCTAATTTAGAATTATGTGTTGGTGAAGAATATAATGGAGTTGTAATATATGAAGATGTAATTGTAGAAGAAAAAAATATTGGTTTTAATGGATGTGATAGTACTAATTTTGTTAGTATTAAAGTGTTACCTACTCAAACTTCTGAAGAAACTATTAATCTTTGCTATGGTGATAAATTTAATGGTAAAAACTATTTTTCTTCAACTAAA
>JBEICW010000592.1:0-2141 GCA_040383785.1 Ignavibacteria bacterium
TGGATTTATTTTAGTATTTGATAAAGATGGTAATTTAACTATTGCTAATACAACTTCACGTGATATTTTGAGATTAGATTATAATATTCCTATGAATAAATATTTTAAATTTTATTGCGATAATGAGCTTAGTTTGCCACTTTTTGATTTTTTTCAAAAAGCGTTTGAAACTAAACATAATTTAACTCAAAGAGTAAATTTGATAATTGATAATAAAGTTAGGGAATATTATTGCAATACAATGGTTTTGAGAAATGTTGCTGGTAATTTTAGAGGGTTGATAATCTCTGGAATAGATATCACTGAGGAATTAGAAAGACAACGGCTAATTAACTGGGCTCAGTTAGCTCACGACTTGCAAACCAATTTGTCAATTATCAAATTAAACGCAGAAAATTTAGAAAGTTTGGTAAGCTCTGCTGATAGACCAAGAGTAGAAAAAATTTCGCAACAAGCTAATATAATTTTTCATAGAATTAGAGATTTGGTTACCGTTGGTAGCAGTAGAGCATTAAATAAATTTAGCTATAAAAGTAGTGAATTGATAGATGAAATAATTGGCGAATTTGATTTGAGTTTGATTCCAAATATTAATATTACAAAAAATATCAAAATCTTTGATGTTTATTGCGACAAACCAAAACTAATTAGATGTATTAGAAATGCAACAGAAAATTCAATAAAGATATTAAAACAATCTGGTGGTGATATAAATATTAAGTGTTTCTTAGACGAAAAGTATGCTGTATTTGTGGTAGAAGATAACGGTCCAGGAATGGATGAAGATATTAAAAAAAGGATGTTAAGCCCGTTTTTTACTACAAATCAAGATGATGGTGGTTCGGGAATAGGAACAATGATTATGCTAAATGTAATGGAGCAACACGGCGGCAAATTATTAGTTGAGTCAGAGAAAGGCAAAGGCACAAAAATGATTTTCCGTTTTCCAAATGTGAAAATTTAAAAATACATTAAATGTTAAAACGACAATAAAAATAACAATAGAAAAAATAACGATAATAAAAAAAGAATGAAAGTAAACAAAGAGAAATATACAAATCAAAGATTAATGGCGATTGACTACGGAGAAAAGCGTGTTGGACTAGCATTGTCTGATATTATGCATATTATTTCCTCACCAAAAGACTATTTAGAAAGGCAGGAAAAAGATTTTTGGGAAAAATTAGGTAATTTTATTGAATCAAATCAAGTTGGGCTAATTGTAATTGGAATACCCACTGGCTCTACAAATACAAAAATATTAGATAAAATTGAAGCATTTAAGAAAAAATTAACTTCAATTACAGATAAAGATATTTTTACTTATGACGAAAATTTTACTTCAAAGAGGGCAAGTGAAGTAATGATTAATTCTGGTATGAAAAAAACAGATAGGCAAAAAAAAGAAAATACCGATATGATAGCAGCATCTCTTATTTTGAGAGATTTTATGGAAGAGTATTTTTGATATTATTCTTGATATTATTATTGAAAATTAAAGAATTTATTAAAAATACCGAAATGTGTTTTTAATAATTGAAATTATATTTATTAACTAATTTATGATAGCTAACTATAGAAATATTCTTTTTTCATTAATATTTATTCTATTTGGGATAAGTATCAATTTTGCTTTTGCTGCAAAAAGTTCAAGTGATATTAATTATTATGTTAATATTGAAAATAATGGTAAAAGTAATAAATTAGAATTAGAGTATTTTAATAATAGTAGATATATAGACATCGAAAAAATCCCAAATAATATCATCAATAATAGCAAGTATAATTCTAAAAACTATGCAATTACTTCAGATGATATTAAATTGCAATTTTTACCTGGTAGCTTTTATTATACTTACGATAATTTAGAAGAAACTAAAGTTATTCAGATGTATATGCCCACAGTTGCTAAAAATATTACTAATGGGAAAAATGTAAAATCCAAATTATTTATTCCATTTGTGAGTTTTATGAAATCATTGGATAGTGCTGGATTGTATGATGTTAGTTATGAAAATGGCAAATCTGGTGATGTTGTAAAAATCAAATCTAAAAATACAAAAAATACTTTTTTAGTTTCATTTCCAAAGTTGAATTTTATTGATAATGAATTAGGAACAAAATTAGCAGATAATCCCGAA
>JBEICW010000593.1:0-2137 GCA_040383785.1 Ignavibacteria bacterium
ACTTAACTTTATTTACAATTATTTTTAATACTATCTCACTTAAATCTGATGATTTGGGTGAGATTGTTAAATTTATGAATAAAGTAAATATGGTTCATGGTCAAATAATTAAAAATATCACATCTAAAGAAGATACGTTAAAACTCTTTATAGATGCTGCTTATGAATCACAATATATAGATCCAAGAATAGCACTAAAAATAATAAATTATGGAAATAGTATTTTAAATCCAAATAATTACGATACTAATGATATTAATTCTAATGATTTGAAATACAAAGGAAAAATATTATCAATCAAAGCAAATATGCATTTTATATTGTGGGAATTTGACTCGTGTTACTATTATTATTCTCAATCTAAGTATTATAGATTAAAAACTAATGATATTTATGAAAGAATCTGGGCATATAATAATATTACTACATACTTTAATCGCGTAGGTCAGATTGACTCAAGTTTGTATTATCTCAAAAAAGCACTTTTGATTTTGAATAATCAGACCAAAGGAATAAATTACAATTATCTGAATTCTAAAACATATAAATTAAATATTAATAAAGTAAACTATGATTTTGGCTATTTAAATACTTACAGAGAATTAATTGTAAATTATAGTGAAGCAGTTGCTAATTTGGAATTATATGATAAATTTCAAATAATTAATCGTTTTCGTGATATCTCTAAATTATTTGTAAAATTAGGTTTTTCATCAAAAAAATCTCAAGCGCACGATTTAGATTATTCAAATAAATACTTTAACTTATATTTTACAATAAATGCAAATACAAATTTATATGATCAAGAAAATATTAATTTTTACAATTCATTTATTGAATCTGGATATATTGATGGATATAGAGGCAATAAAAACGAGTTTAATAATTATATTACTTTTGATAAACTAATTTTTCTAAGATTAATTCCAGAAATTATAGAAAATCCAAGCAAAATTAAGCAATATAAAGAGCCCAAACCTCGAATATATCTAAATCCATTAGAAAAATATCTACATAAAATAGTACAAATTAAAAGAGATATTAAAGATGAAAATGAAATTAAAAGATTAGTTCTGGCTGAGATTAAAGAAATATTTTTTAAGTTATCATATTTACAAAAATCTTATGTAATACTTGTCACTTCAGATTTATTTAAAAAAGAATTTCCAGATAAATATTTAATTAGACTATATTATAAACATATTTTTTTTAGAGAAGCATCTTTTCAAATTACCGATACTAATAAATCAGAAATATACAGCACTATTCTACTTTATGATGAATACCATAGAAATATTTTCGAAAATGTTCAAAAAATCAATAAAGAGAATTTTAACGGTTTGATAACATTGATTGTAATTTTTTCTATTGTGCTTATTATTATTTTTATTTTACTATTTAGAAATATTAAATTAGTTAAGAAAAATAAAGAAATTAACCAACAACTACAAGATAGAAATGCAATTAATCAAAAAATATATGAAGTAATTTCACATGATTTGGGTGGACCTATTTCTAATTTACAATTATATAGCCAATTAACTAAAGATAATATTGTAGCTGGAAATATCGAAAAGTCTATCAAAAATGTAGATACAATTAGTAATTTGAGTGGATTTTTAAATAATACATTAGAAACATTGCTTAATTATTTGAAATTTGATAATTATAAGGTAATCTTAAACAAATCAGAAGTGGATTTGAATGATATAATTACTGAAATAGAAATTATATCATCTGAAATGATAAATAGAAAAAAGATTAAACTTATCAGAAGTGGATTAGATAAAATAATACATACAGACCCAATTATATTAACTATAATATTGCGAAATTTAATACAGAATTCAATAAAATTCTCGCAAGATAATTCTGAAATTATCGTTGAAATATCAAAAGATACAAACAACACCAAATTTAATAAAATTTCAGTTATTGATTTTGGAACTGGTATATCGCCAGACCGTAGAGTTAAAATACTCAAAGGTGTGCCTATAAATGCAGGTATAGACACCGAAAACAAACAAAGTACAGCATTTGGTTTTTTGATAATAAGAGACCTAACCCACAAGTTAGGTGGTGAGTTTGATATACAAGACAATACCCCCAAAGGAACTATAGTAACAATTACTATCCC
>JBEICW010000594.1:0-2137 GCA_040383785.1 Ignavibacteria bacterium
GAAAATCAAAGATACAATGAAATTATAAATTCTATACTTGACTATAGAAATCAAAATGCAAAATTATCCGAAAATGAGGAAGTGCAATTAAATTCATTTTTAATTAGGACTTATTCGGAGCTTGGCGAATTTGGAAAAGCAAAAGAAATTATTGAAAATTCTACCAAAAACAATTTGCTAAATAGCAAAACCAATGTGCTTTCAGAGTGCTTTTATCTAAATTCAATTGCGATGTATTATATTGAGCAAAAAAATACAATCAAGCATTTGATGTATTAAAAAATGCTGCAAAAAGGTCATTAAAATTGCCAATAGAACTAAAACTAATGACAATGATTAATATCTATAAATTGCTAAAAATAACTGACCCAGATAAATCGAACACATACAAAATTATGATAGACAAAATGCAATCAAGGGTAGCAATAAAATTATAAAATTTAATTTGAATTACTTATAAAAAATCATCAAACAAACTCAAAATCAAGGCAATTTATACAATAAAATTTGTTTAAATTGTCTTTATTTTTTTATTAAATTAAAACTCAAAAAATCAATTTCCTTAACTTAATTCCAGATAAATAATGAAAAATCAACCAATGAAAAACATACTTTTGAAAAACATACTTTTGAAAAACATACTTTCAATTTTAATTTTATTCGTAATATTTTCATTGTCAAATAATGAAACAATTTCAAATCCGATAAAATCTATAGAATTGCCAACAAAAGCAACTATTATGTTTATCAAAGATATAGATGATAAATTGTATATTGGAACAAGAGTAAAATTACATATTTATACGCCCAAAACCAATAAATGGGAAAATATTGAATTTCCAGATAAAAAATACCCCACTTGCATTGCTTCCAACGATAAATTGATTGTAATCGGCACCAATAAAGGTATTATGATTAGCGAAACTATTGAAGGCGAGAACAAAAATCAATTTAGTGGAGTAGAAACTGACTTTAGCAATACAATGGTAAATGACATTTTTGCAGATAAATCTGGGGTGTATTTTGCTACGAATGAAGGAGTATTTCATTCTGACCCAAATATTGATAGCGTAGAAAATATCACCACTACAATGAAAGTGAAATCAATTGAAAGTGTAACTAAATTAAATGATAGAATCATAGTAGGAAGTAGTGATGGGATATTTGACACAAGTTTGGATATACTAAAATGGCGAATATTTAAATTATATATGAGAGATGTAAAATCTACGTTTGTGAATGATACATCATTTTATGTTTCGTCACTCAAAGAATTTAAGATGTGTAATAATTATGAAACTGAATTGCGTGATATAATATTTGAAAAACCACTTGGCGAAGTATTCAAAGTAAGTGCAAAAGGCAATAACGTTATTGCACTGGCACGCGGTGGAGTGCATATAAGCAACGATAATGGCAAAACGTGGAAATCTATCCCAATGGACGAAAAAAGTTTTAAAGCCGGCTTAGTAAGCGACAAATTCTACTTCGGTAGCTTCAAAGGCAACCTATATTATATAGATTTCGCTGATTTCGGATTGATTGGTAAGTAATAGTTTTTAAGATGGGTAGGTCAAGCGTCTCGCTTGTTCCTTTCTCTTCGTAATGGTCAATGGCATTGACCTTTCTTATCTGAATTACAGATTAAACTGATTACTCAGATTACACGGATTTTTAAGAGATTTGATTTTGGAGTAGAACGGGCTGCTCGCCCGTTTTCTATTCTCCGCTGGCGGAGATGTCAGCTTTGCTGACAGAGGTGGTTTCTTTCTCTTGTGGTTTCGACTACGACGGGCCAATTGGCTTGTCTTTTTTGTTGATGGAAAGTCAAGGCTACTCATTTGACTCGCAGGACTTTTAAAGCTGCAATATACTTTTGTAAGGGTCAATGGCATTGACCTTCTTTTTTCTTCTACCCACCACAAAAAACCTTCTCTTGTAAACCACACAACACCAACAACTTATAAAATATATTTCAAAACACTGTTATATTTTGCCCTTTTTTTTCTTAAAGATAATACTCTCTATTTTGTTTAACTTCATTTTTTTTGTAATTTTACAAATAATATATAATGATAACAAATTTTAATTTTTATAAAATAAAAATATTTAGATTATTAATTTTTAATATAAACGA
>JBEICW010000595.1:0-2130 GCA_040383785.1 Ignavibacteria bacterium
AACTTCATAATATAATTATATATACAATTTTCTAATTTAGTTTTTAATGTAATTTTTCTTAATTTTAATATAGAGTATTCTTAAAATAACTTTATCATCAAATTAATCGTAAATAATTTAAAATGAAATTTATTGCTTTAGGTTTTGCTATAACTTTTGCTATATTTATGGGATTTTTCCCAAGTGTACCCAAAGCCAAACCATTCTGGTGGAAGTTAATGTCAGTTCTTATAGTATCAATAGCTGTGATATTGACTATTTTACCTCCATTATCTGGTAGTTTTGGTGATGCAATTGATATGCATAAGTCCCCTGAACATAGAAATGTTGATGTATTTTTGCAGTTCAAAACTACTCCAATTATGGATAGTGAAAAAGGTATAATTACTGCACAAGCTTTCACATGTAGACCATATACAATTAGTGGATTAATATATGACAAAGACCAAACTTTACATACAATAAGTTTTGAAAATACTAATTTAGATAAATCAATTTTTAACACTAAAGATAAATACGTATTAAATTTGGTATATAATCAAGAGTTAAACACCTTCAAATATAATAAAACTATATCTGTAAATCCAATATTTACATATCCTTACATTCCTGCTTTAATACAAAGAATACGAATACTTAATTTTCATGTTCCAATGAGTTGGACTGCTTTTATTGCATTTTTCATTTCAATGTTTTATGCCATTAAATACTTACGAACTAAAAATTTAGATTATGATGTTTATGCTTCATCTTCTGCCCTTTTGGGTTTGATATTTACAATATTGGCCACAACTACTGGAATGGTTTGGGCAAGATTTAATTGGGGAGCATTTTGGAATTGGGACCCAAGACAAATATCAATATTTGTGTTATTAATGATATATTTGGCTTATTTTGCATTACGTTCATCATTTGATTCTGATGAAAGAAAAGCAACTTTGTCATCTGTATATTCAATAATTTCATTTGTTACAGTTCCATTTTTGATTTTTATAGTTCCTAGACTATATAAGGGTTTGCACCCAGGTGCGAAGGGTGATGAAAATACTGGACCTGTTATTAGCCCAGATGAAGGTATGTTAGACTCAATGTTAGCTTTTACTTATTATATTTCTTTAGCTGGGTTTATAATAGTATTCTTTTGGTTGTTAAATCTATTAATTAGATATACTTTATTAGATAAAAAAATTAAAGAGCAAAATTAAAGAGAGGGTTTAAAATGTATGATTTTTTAGTTAATAATTCGATTTTTGTAGTTTTAATTATATCACTTATGATATGGTTTGGTATATCAATTTTTCTTTTTACAGTTGATAATAAACTTAGTAAATTAGAAAAAATGGTGAATAATTTTGAAGATAATAGTCACAATAGTTAATACTTCATTATTTATTATCAATAATTTAACTTAATCACTTATCATTTATTTAACTTATAATATAAAAAATGAATAAAAAATATATAATTTCTGGTTTGTTATTAGTGCTGTTTTTATCAATAGCAATATTAACTTTTGATGATAGTAAAATTGATTATTCAAATTTTGCAGGTGCAGAAAAGTCTGCAAAAACAGTTCAGATTATTGGCTCTTGTGTTCATAGCAAACCATATAATTATGACTCAGAAAAAAATGAGTTTACTTTTTATATGCTTGACGACAAAGCTAAAGAATATAAAGTTATTTACAGCGGTTCCAAACCGAATAATTTTGATATTGCTCCAAAAGTAGTTGTAAAAGGTAAAATGGAAAAAGGTATCTTTATTGCGGAAGAAATTTTGACTAAATGCCCTTCTAAATATGAAGGTAAGCTGAAGATGTAAAATCTTAGTATAAGTTACCTTATAAAAAATTTCTTAGAATATAATTCTATGAGAAATCATTTTATTCAAACTACTTTCTCATTATTTTAAAATTTTAAAAAAATAAATTAACAAAACAATAAAACAAATATGATTGGCAAAATTTTAGTAATTACAACAGCAGTATTTTCTTTAATATCAGTAATTTTATATTTACTTGGATATTTAAAAGGTAAAAATAGTGTTTCAAATTCAAATGAATCAACTTCTATAAATTTCACAACTTATGGGAACTTTACTTATAATTTAGTTACTGTTGGAGTTTTAGGA
>JBEICW010000596.1:0-2122 GCA_040383785.1 Ignavibacteria bacterium
AATAATCAAAAAGTATTATGAGTTTGTATGAATTCTTATCCATTATAGTATTAATCAAATAAATCAGGATTCAATCAGTACTTTTTCTTCTGCTTGCTTTTTAGGTCTTGAGTACATAACATAGATATTTGAAAATAGTAAAATTCCAAATAAATTAACATTGTAAAAGTTTTTTCCGAAATAGATAAAACTTATTATACAAGAAATTACACAGATTTCTAAAAAGATTAAGCTATAAATATTCATATATTTTAGAGTTTTTAGATTCTCACCCTTAGATTTCAAAATATATTCAAATCCAAAATTTAAACCAAAAAATATAGGCATCATAATATAAACTACAAAATTATAATAGTAAATATCATCTATAAAAAAAAGATACATAAAGCCAAAAGTAACTATCAATCCTTGAATTATATTATTTACTAATTTCATATATTAAAAATCTAAAATAATTATTAAAACCTTTTTTCAACTAAATTTATTAAATTAAACCTTATTAAAAATAAAATCACCAGTTTCGTTTGCTGATAATTTTACTTTGTCGCCATTGCTAAATTCGCCAGATAAAATTTTACGTGCTAATACATCGGTAACATACTTTTGAATAGTTCTTTTTAGTGGTCTTGCTCCATAATTTGGGTCAAATCCTAAAATAGAAAGCCACTCAATAGCATTTGGGTCTGCTGTAAATTCAATTCCATTTTTAGTTAATTTTTCAATAAGTTTTCTTAACTGCAATTCTGTAATTTGACTTATATCTTTGTTGCTTAATGGTTTGAACATAACAATTTCGTCAATTCTATTCAAAAACTCTGGTTTTAGTTGCTTTTTTAGTAAATTAATTATTTGAATTTTTGCGGCATTAAACTTTTCGTTTATCTCATTTCCATCTAAATCAATCGATGCAACGCCCAAATCTTGCAATAAATGAGAGCCAATATTTGAAGTCATAATTATGATTGTATTAGAAAAATTCACCGTTCTGCCTTTGCTATCCGTAAGTCTTCCGTCATCTAATAATTGCAATAAAATATTAAATACATCAGGGTGCGCTTTTTCGATTTCATCTAATAAAATCACTGAATATGGTCTACGGCGAATTGCTTCGGTTAACTGCCCACCTTCTTCATATCCCACATACCCCGGAGGTGCCCCAATCAATCGTGATACAGAAAATTTGTCTAAATATTCACTCATATCTATTCGCACCATAGCCGATTCGTCATCAAACAAAAATTCTGCTAATGCTTTGGCAAGTTCAGTTTTTCCAACACCTGTACTACCCAAAAATATAAATGAGCCAATTGGCTTATTTATATCCTGCAATCCCGCTCTGGAGCGTCTTATGGCATTTGCTACAGCAGTTACTGCGTCTTCTTGGTTAATCATTCGAGTGTGGATTAAATCTTCCATTTTCAGAAGTTTAGATTTTTCAGATTCTAACATTTTAGAAATAGGAATGCCCGTCCATTTAGAAATAACTTCTGCAATATCTTCAGGTGAAACTTCTTCTTTGAGTAATTTATTCTCTTTTTGTAGATTAGATAATTTTTCATTAGTTTCAACTAATTTTCTTTCTAAATTATGTAAAACTCCATAACGCAATTCGGCAACTTTTTCTAAATTGCCTTCTCTTTCATACTTTTCTGCATTTGCTTTCGTTTTTTCAATGTTTTCTTTATACTTTCTAATCTCTAAAATATAACTTTTTTCTATAGTCCATTTTGCTGAAATTTCCGATTGTTTTACTTGAAGTAATTCCATTTCTACATCAATTTCATACAATCTTTTTTGTATTGTCTCTTTACTAATTAATTCACTCATAACATTCCTTTTATTATTATAAAAATATAGACGAATTAGTACGAAATATTTGTAATTTTATATTTATCTTTTTCTCTTAAATAGACTATTATATAGATTTCAATAAATTAATCGTTGCAAATTTATTAATTTTGTAAAATAATATTAATAAAAATAGAAAAATGAAATCTAAAAATAAATTTATAAAGCGTCTCAAAAAAGGGATAGTCCTATTTGATGGTGGATTAGGTACAGAGATTTATAACAAAGGTGTTTTTATAAATAAGTGTTTTGAAGAATTAAACTTAACTCAAGC
>JBEICW010000597.1:0-2100 GCA_040383785.1 Ignavibacteria bacterium
AAACCAAAAGCACAACAAAATATATTAAATTTGATTGCCAATAATAATCTAACCTCTGTTCAAACTGCATTTCTGGCAAAAGTTCAATTTCACTACTATTATTTTCATTGAGGATTATATTTTGAGTTTCGCGATTATTCATATATTTTTAGTAAAAGATTATATTAAGATATTTAATAAGAAATTTATAAAATGATATTACCTAATTCTATTTTTCTGATAGTAGAATAATATAAAATATGTTCAATTTTTAAAACTTTTTCAGCAATTACTTCTGACGAATCATTTGGACTTAATTCCACAGTCATTTGATTTAATAATCTACCTCTGTCATATTCTTCATCAACTAAATGTATTGTAGCTCCAGAAATCAGTTCTTTGTTTTCAAATACTGCTTTATGGACATTCATTCCATACATACCTTCACCACCGTATTTGGGTAATAATGCAGGATGAATATTTAATATTCTATTTTGATAGTGATTTATAAATCTACTGCCTATTTTTTTCATATATCCAGCTAATATCACCAAATCAACTGAATGCTCCTCAAATAATTGAATTAATGCATTATCTAACTCAATTTCTGTTGGATATAATTTAGAGCTAATATGAAATGCAGGAATACCTTCATTTTTTGCCCTTTCCAATACAAATGCGTTAGAATTATTACTAACCACAATTTTTGGAGTTGAACATATTTTCCCATTAGTATAAGCGTCCATTATTGCCCCAACATTAGAGCCACTATGCGAAGACAAAAATCCAAGATTAAAACATTGCATATATCAAATTAATTTTTTAAAGTCTATTATTATATTAATGCTAAATTAAACATATTAGACGTGGTATAAAAATTCTTTTTTAAATATTTCTTTATATTCAATTTTAAAAATGTTTTAATGAAACATTTTTATATAAATTGACGTATTAACTATCAAATAATAAATAAATTTCAAAAAATAAATTTAATTAATAATTATAAAAATCTTAATACAAATATTTTATTTGTCATAATTAAAAAGGTAAATACAAAATGTATAAAATAACAAAATCTAAAAAACAAATATTTGCAATTATTTTATTGATTACTGGACTAATAAGTTATAATGTACAAACTACACATGCTCAACAACAAACACTTATTGGTGGTGATTCAAAAATAAGTGGTTATGGTGCTTTAGATATTAAAGGTGGTATGCTTGCTGGTGAAAATACCGTATTTATAGGAGGAAAGGGTGCACTTTTAATAAATAATACAATTGCAATTGGACTTGGTGGATATGGATCTGTAAATAGAAATTTAGCACCATATAGTTCTACAATGACTTTCCCTCAAACTTCAAGCTCTAATTTATATTTAGATATGGGATATGGAGGGCTAATTTTAGAATATATAAATAATTCAGATGATTTATTACATTTTAATGCCAATGTGTTGTTTGGTGCCGGAGGAGCCTCACATTCAGAAACTAAATTTATGAGCAATAATTGGGATTATTTAGAAGACTTTACACATCCAAGCACTCTTTTTTGGGTTGTAGAACCTTCTGCAAATCTCGAACTTAATGTTACTTCTTTTATGAAAATAGGTGCTGGGGTTAGTTATAGAGTAGTAACTGGTGTTGATTGGGATAATTTAAATACAATCAATAAGCCTGAATTATTACCCACAAGTAAAAACTTAAGTGGGTTAACTGGACAAATAACATTCAAATTTGGTGGATTTTAAAATTAAATAATTTATTAAATTAACAAAATAATAACTTTAGGTTGTATAATATTATACAACCTATTTTTATATTTAATTAAAATTTTGAATTGAAAATTTAAAACTAATTATTAAATTCAAATTATTTTAAAATTAAATACAATATTAATCAAATATAAGTGTTATTGTTGTATATACAACAATATTTATAATAATCTTTTTTCAATCATTTATATATAGGATTAAATATGTTCGTAATAACTGGCGCAAGTGGAAATACTGGCAAAATAGCAGCAATTGAATTGCTAAAAAGTGGTCACAAAGTAAAAGCAATCGGTAGAAATGCCGATAAAATGCAAGATTTGAAAGACTTAGGTGCTGAATTAGCA
>JBEICW010000598.1:0-2054 GCA_040383785.1 Ignavibacteria bacterium
AAATCATTAACCATTTACAATTAACAATTTATCATTTTCTTAATGACGCAATAACTACACAAATATTGTGTAATCAATTCTACATGCCTCTGATGAATTTTAAATTAACTACTTCGGTTTCTGAATACAATCTTAAATTATATTGTCCAATTGGTAAATTTTCCACATCGATGGTTTCAATATTTTCACCAACATTTTTAAAACCTAAATTGTTTCTAATTAAAAATTGACCTGCTAAGTTTGTAATTTCATATTGAAACACATTTGGGTGTTGAACGCTGTATTTTATTTCTAAACTGCCATTGGTTGGATTTGGGTACAAAGTTGTTGGATTATTATTTTCTTTAATAGATGTCATTTGTTCTGTAACTTTCCACTTTATAAGATAGTACCCTGAAGATGAAATAATAAAATCTTGATTTTTACTAAAACCAATACAATCTTTAGAACCGTAATTGTATAAGTAAAATTGATTTCCAGTTGTAACTTCATTAATTTGTAAAAATCCAGAGTTTGTATTTCCAGATGTTATAATAAACTTTTCATCATTACTAAACTCTATACCTGAAATATTTTCATTATTTGTTTTAATTGTACTTACTAATTCTCTAGTTTCTAAATTATATATTTCAACTCCATTTATTCCAAAAGCAATATATTTACCTGAATTGGAAACACTAAAGTCGTATCCTTTATCTCCCCAATTTTTTATACTATCTAAAGTCTTAAATGAATACCTGATTATTTCATGAGTTGAGTATTGTTTTTGTATTTTATCATCATTGTAAAATTTCTCGGTAAATGCTAATAGATTTCCATTTTCAAAAGTTAGCCCTCTAAATTCATATTTATATAAAAAACTATTGGTTTCAAATATTTTTGTTCTTGCTATTTTTTTTGTTTTTAAGTCCCAAACACGCAATCCATTAGTTACCATTGCAACAAGCCAATTCTCATCTTTAGATATTACATAACTTCCAAACTCTTGCATTAATAAGTTATCACTTTCTAATTCTCCAATAATTTCAAAGCTTTCTGTATCAAAAATTTCAAAATGCTTTCTATCATTATTTAACCTTAAAAAGTTCTTTTCTTCATTAAAGAATAATGCTTTATTTGATCCTAAAATTCTTTTTAGTTCACTTCCATTAGAAGCATCATAAAATATTGTATATCCAATTGCTTCGGCTACTATAATTTCATCATTTTTGATGAACTGTAAGGAAAAAAATCCTTGCAATTGGTCAGTTCTTTTTGTCCAGACCGTATCTTTTGCTATGTCGCCTGCATAAGATACAAATTGCATATTTGAAAATGCTAAAATTAATATTGCGAAAAGGGAAATTAGTTTTGTAGTTTTCATAGAATTATAATAAATTTATTTTATTTGCAAAATGTAATAATCGTTAAACGTAATATAATTAAAAAAGGTTACAGTTGGGAGTGAAATAGTTGTATTTTTTTAATTATTTCTCTGATTAATTTTCTATCTGATTAATTTCCAAATTGAGCCATTTTTTGTAGTGAATTTCTCAAGTTTCCCTGTATTTGTTATCTCATTTAATAAATTTTCGCTTTCAATTCTATTTATTCCAGAAAGTTCTGAAAACTCTTTTGCAGTTAAGGTACTATATTTTGCAAATAATGATTCCCAATCTTTTGGGTACTGATTTTTAGTTGCAACTTCGTGTAATTTTAATACAGCAATTTCATAAAAAGCATAAGGTTTTGACCCAAAAACTACTTCTTTATTACCAGAATTATCCATAAAAAACATTGTAGGAAATCCTTGAACACCATAAGATTTTGATAATTTTAAATCTTCTTCAAAAAGTAGATTAGCTTGTCCTTCATAGTTTGATTTTAGTTTAATTACATCTAAACCAACTTTTTGTGCAGCTAACTTCAATATATCCCACTTAGTAATATTTTTTTTATGTAAAAAAACTAATTCCCTAATTTCCCTCAAAAATAATAATGCTTTGTGTTTGTCTTGAATTTCTGCTGCTTTGAATGCAATAGATGGTGGAAATGAAGAATGTAAGGGGTCTTCT
>JBEICW010000599.1:0-2042 GCA_040383785.1 Ignavibacteria bacterium
ACTACTCTCTTCCTATATCATTTCAATAGTAAAATTATCGTTATTTGGATTAGGGAAGATATTTACGTTACTTTCATCTTTTAATTCTTCTATTGACGAAATGATAATTGGAGTAAAAACTAATTCTCTAAAATTATTCAATAATTCTGCAGCTTCGCCTTCGCCACCGTGATTTATCAAACCTGCAGATATATCAATATTTTCTAATGCACGAGTATAATCTGCATCAAAAACTACTGTAAAATCGCCATTATCATCAGATTTAGTGTTAGTATTTTTAGTAGTTAATTTATAATTTTCGTTATTCAAGGCGTGTACTTCTAAAAGTGTATTAGATAAAAAAGAAATTGCTCCTTCCATAGCTACAAATCTATATCCTGCTGCCCAGCCCCAGTGCATAGACGGACTTTGTGGTGCTAATGGGTGGAATGCGGGCCACTTTGTTGGGTCGTCATTATTCACTGGTGCAGGAACTCCCACTCCAAATTCCAATCCTTCAATCGTAGTAATACTCAAACCTTTTGTATCCAAATCTACAATTTGATTAGTTATTGAATTTTTGCTTGCAGTAATTAGCATATAAGATGACTCAATATTAACTCTTTTGCCACCATCATAAATGATTGTAAAATCTGATAAGTAATACTCCATTCTCGAAAGTTCAAAGCTATTATTCAGATTGTTTTTTGCACTTTGATTATAACCAAACACCTCATTGCCAAGTTTGTGATTTATCTGTAAATTTACCTTTGCTGCCAATGCCTCACTAATTCCAGTAAATCCCAAAACAATAGCAATTAACATAATTTGTAAAAAATTTTTCATAATTTTCTTTTATTTTGTAATTTTTTTAATACTAATTATAATCTAACGAATACATTTATTATTAATTGTAAATCAACAACTTATTTAATCAAATTATCTCAAATTAAGATTTAATCCAAAAAAAAACTCCCTCTTATGCACCAAAGCTAAAGAGGGAGTTAATTTTAATTTTAGCATAATAAACTATGTTTATTATTCAAAGGGTTAAGTAATTAAAATCTCCATTCAGTTCCATCATATATAACAGTAATAACATGAGTAGATGATGTAGTTAACAATGCACCTGTTTTAGTTTGACCTTCAATTGTTAAATCCTTATCAGTTAATAATGCAAGATTCGTCAATACAATATAAAGAATTTGACCTGTAGAACCATTTGGTATTGTTATAGTTAAATTTGCATCTGCCATATTTGTGCAATTTATAGTTAAAATTGGAGAATCAATCATTGCATTTGTTATTGCAATTGTTGCATTATCAACATCTGTAACTGTACTAGGCGTCATCACCAATCTACCAGAATTTATATTAATAGCAGACCCGACATTATTTTCCGCACCAGAGATGTCAATAGCTGAACCTGCTGCATTAGAAGCCATATCAACAATTAAACCTTCGGCAACTAAATCATTTTGATTAATTACAAGACCTCTTGCAGTTCCTGCACCATTATCAATAGTAATATTCATACCGTCAGCATTACCAGCTACTCCATTTGTAATATTCAATTCAATAACTGGGGCTGTACCAGCATGAGAAACATTTATTGAGTTACCAGCGCCTATAAATGTAGAATTAAGTTCAATAGCATTTGCACCATTGTCAGATTTATTGATTATCAAACCAGAGCCAGTAGTAGCAGTTAAATCAATTGCTGTACCTTCAGTAGCATTAATATCAATACCTTTAGTTCCAGCACCATTTGCATTAGTTATTTGTAAACCAATTGAATTAGCACCAGTTCCATTCATATCTACACTCAAACCTGTTGCACTAGCACCATCACCGTTCATATCTACTTGCATACCAAGTGTATTTGCACCAGTAGCATCTTGTTGAACGTAAATACCAGCAGAGTTACCGTCTCCACCACCACCTACCAAAGTAACTGTTAAACCTTTAGTAGTTCCGTCTGAGCGGTTTTGTTCAATACTAACAGCACTTGTACCAGATACACCAGCGGCAGTAGAGTTTTGGTTAATATTTAATACGCTACC
>JBEICW010000600.1:0-2030 GCA_040383785.1 Ignavibacteria bacterium
GAGTAAGTTGCTCTGGTATTTTGGCTCTCAAATCCAATTCTTTGAGAGTAAGATTCTTTAAATATAAACTTGGTAAACTCCATAAAATAAGTAGATTGCAATTCATTAAAATTCTTAAAAGTCATTAATAATTGATTAATCTCATCTTTTGCAAATTCAAATTTATCAGGATTAATTTCAATTAATTTATTATAAAAATTACCCTCGCTTTGGATTAATTCCCTTTCTTTGAAAACAAGATAATTTCTTGCTAAAATTACTTCTCGTTTGATATTAATATGATTAATCGCATCACGTAAAATTCTATTTTCTGAAGCAGAATATAGAATATACGAATTCCCAGTACGATTTTCAAATGTTGAATCCAAAAGTAAATTATAGCAAGTAACCTGTATTAAATGTGTAAAACTAATTATTGAATTAAATCTCTGTCCACCAATATTTATTAACAAACTATCAGGTGCTTTACCAGATTTTAACTCTATAATGTTTTTTTTGTGTTCATCATTTTTATCGTATTCAAGTAAGTCTAATCGCCCTTGAAGTCCATAAATTGGGGAAATAAATGATGGCTCTATCATTAATGTAGTAAAATTTACAACTTTTTTGATTTTCAGTAGATTTAGATAATGAATTTTTGCAGCAACTTCAATCTCAAATATTTTATCTTTATAATTAAGGTATAAAGCTATATAACTCAATATTTTAGTTTTAAATGCCTTTTTTACCAACTCTTCAAACTCAATTTCATCGTTGCCTACTAATTCGTCCAGCATAAAATTGACTAAATTCCCCAAAACTAAATATTGATTTGTTTTGAAGTCTTTATATTTGGATAAAAAATAATTCTCATATACAAAGTTACTACGGATATAAGTTTCAGCAATTTCAGTAGCATCAAAAAGTAAATCTGGCTCTAAAACAATTAAACTAATTTCAACAGTATAATAAAAATTATGTGCGCTATCATACTTTAAATTAAGTGCATTTATAGTTAAATTTGAATAAACACTATCGTATAATTTTTCCCAATGATTATTATATTTAATAACAAATTCTTCATTATTTCGGCTTTTGAACTTCAAAAAATAAGAATAATTTTTCTTGCTTTCTTTGTTGTTTTCTTTGTTATTAGTATTTTCCGCTTCTACTTTTTTTCTACTTATGTACTTTAAACCCAATAAATCAAAATATTTATTTTTAAAATTAGTTTCTAATTTTTGCTTTAATTCATCTTGATTTTTAGTAGTATTTTCATGATTGTTTTCGTTATTAATATCATTTGCAACTTCTTGGTTATTATGGAGATAATCATTAAAATCTGAGTTGATAATTTTATTGATTATAAGATCGATATATAATAAAGTAAGTTTGATAGCCAAATCTAAATGACTATCATTAATTGCGATATTTTTATTGTTTTTGATGAATGAGAAGTTTTTAGAAAGTTTCAAAATCTCCACATGCATTCGGCTTGGAATTTCAAATTTATTGCCCAAAAATACCAAAATATTATGCAAAGATGGGAAATTAATACCATAATAATCAGCGATTAAATATGAAAAATCTTTAAATTTATTACCCAACAAAACATATTTATCCCTTGGAGTCAAGCCACGCTCGATAATAATTCCAATCTCATCTTTTAAAGTTTGATGATATGAAATGAAATTGTCATAGGAATTAAGTTCAATATTATTTGAGATAAGTTTTTTGGAATTAGCCACAGTTATTAGGTTATTATAATGTTAAGATTTAAGGTCTAATATTTGTAATCAAACCGTTTACAAATTTAAGAAATTTCTATATTTTATTCAGATTTTTCTTTATTATTTTTAAGTTTTATTATTGGCAACATTTTTTGTTTTTTGTTTTAGGTAGGTTGGAAGATATGTCAAACAAAAGGTGAAATATAAGTTTCTATCAACGCCATACTTTGCGTTATAATTATTGAAAATCAACTTTTACTCAGTTTTTCACTCTTTTCCGCATTTTAAAGCAAAAACTTCACGATATTTCACGATTTTTGC
>JBEICW010000601.1:0-2029 GCA_040383785.1 Ignavibacteria bacterium
CATCTGCATCCATTTCTATTACTTCGTCTGGATGAAATATTTTGTCATAATTGTTATTATTACTTGAAGAATCTTGAGATTCTGGCAATTCATCTTCAAAGTTAAATTCTCTCTCAAAAATATGAGTTAATAAAGAGTCTAATTCTCCCTCACAAATATAATAAGCATATAAAATTTGTAAAACTTTTTCACGAACTAAATGCCTATTACCTCTAATAGTTTTAATTTTACTAATTGGATAGAATACTTCGGGGTTATTGTTCATTATTTCAAATAAGAAATTAAATTACGAATACAATTAAATTAAACTAAATTAAATGTATTCACATACTTTACTTATATTTATACATTTTTAAAATATTATTAAAAATACAAAATAATCATAATACAAAATTATCAAAAAAAATGATAAAATGTAATTTTTATTTATTGATTATCATATTTAATCCAAAATTTATACGAAATAGTTATTTTTTTTAATTTTTTAACGTTTTTTGATAATCATTATTTAGAATTAATCAAATTAGTCATTAAAAACAAATTAATAATAAATTAATCAATTTCAAATAATTGGTATGATTTTTTATGTATTTAACAAATTAAAGTAAATATTATAAATCATAATTAAAATTGGTAATTTCATTTGAGCTTCATTTTTAATAAATATCTTTCAGTAATTTTAATACTATTTATTGGGTTATTATTTTTATTTTCTTGCGATGAAGGTCAAAATAATAAATTACCAGAAAGTAACTTAGACTCTTTGATTACTGACACTATTCCGAAAATCTCAAAAGAAAGATGTACTGAACTAATAGATAGCATGAATAATATCTTTTCTAATGTTGCTTATTCAAAAGTAGTATTTAAAAGTGCCGAAGAATTAAGCACGTTCAGAACTGAATACGAAAGAATAGATACAATTCCCGAACAATACAAAAAATGGCGTGCTATAACCACTATAAATCGCAAAGAAATGCGTTTTATGAGAGTTGGAGATACAGTTATTGTTCCAGATATCATTTCAGATGATTTGCGTAATTATTCTGTTTTTCCACCAGTTTATTGTGATGCTTTCCATTTGCCAAAGTTGATTATAGTATCGAATGTTTATCAAGCTTATGCCTGTTATGAGAATGGTATTTTGGTTAGATTTGCTGCCGCTAATACCGGAAAAGAATCAACTCCAACCTACCCAGGGAGATATTCGTTAGTTTGGAAACAAAGACTTAGAATATCATCACTTGATTCCACATGGGAATTACCTTTTACATTTAACTTTCATCAATACGCAGGAAATGCTTTTCATCAATATGAAATGCCTGGAAGAGCAGCTTCACATTCATGTGTAAGACAATTTATGGACGATGCAGAGTGGCTTTTTAATTGGGGGAAAAGAGCTCAAATTGATACAAACCGCAGATTTGTGTCAAATACCGGAACGCCTGTAATAATGCTTGGAATGTTTGATTATGATAGAAAACGTGGCGGATTATGGCTCGAAGAACCAACAAACAAACGCTACCCAATTTCACTAACTGGCGACCCAATGCTTATCGAAGAAGCATTAATCCCAATGTCTCAAATCCCAAAATCATCAAGAGGAGTTTTGCCAAATAGAAAAAGATATTTGATGGCAGAAGATACACTTAGAGCAAGAGGTATAATAAGAGAAAATATAGAAATAACACCATCTATTGACTTTAACAAAAGACGTAGATTGAAAAAAGCACAATTGGAAAAAGAACGCCTCCAAAAAGAAAAAGAACTTCAAAAGAAATCTGAAGGGAACAAATCTATAGAAGAAACATTTGAAAACTAAAAAAACTATATAACAAATAAAGGTCGTAGCTAACGACCTTTAAAAAACCAAAGACAATGGGCATGCCCCACTGTCATAAAAAATTTAATTCACTACCACTTTCACAGTTTTTGTATTATTTCCGTGCTGGATTTTGATTAGGTATGTGCCCTTTGGCTGTCCTACGCAATTCCATTTGATATTTCCTTTATTCGCATTTAACTTTTC
>JBEICW010000602.1:0-2029 GCA_040383785.1 Ignavibacteria bacterium
ATTTTTTAATTTATTATTATTAAAAATATCAAGTGATATCATTTTATTATCATCACAGTATAAATTCTCAAGATATTCATTTTTTGAAACATCAATTGATTTTAGTAGATTTTGTGAACAATGTAAGGTTTCAAGATTGGTATTACTTGAAACATCAAGTGATTTTAGTAGATTTTGTGAACAATCTAAGTATTTAAGATAGATATTACTTGAAACATTAAGTAAGGTAAGTCGATTTCCACTACAAGATAAAGCCGTAATATTTTTATTATTTGTAATATCAAGTGATATTATTTTATTTTTCATACAATTTAATCTCACAAGATTTTTATTTTTTGAAACATCTAGAGATGTTATTTTATTTTCAAAACAATATATTTTTTTAAGTTTGATATTTTTTGAAACATCAAGTGAATTAAGTTGGTTACGGAAACATTTTAAATCTTCAAGATTTTTATTTTTTGAAACGTCAAGTGAATTGAGTTGATTGCCAATACACGACAATTTTTTTAGCTTAGTGTTTCTAGAAACATCTAATGAACTGATATAATTATTAGAACACCTTAATTCTTCTAAATTAATATTTTTTTTAACGTCTAGTTGAAAAAATATTTTAATTTTTTCTTTAGGAGATTTAGGGCGACTTGGTTTTCCTGTAGGTCGTTCCTGATTAATATTCCCAACACAACTTAATCTTTTAAGTTTGAGATTCTTTGACAAATTAACAAATTTTAGATAATTTAAACCACAATCTAAATCTTCAATATTAATATTGTTTGAAACATTGAGCATCATTATTTTGTTGTCATAGCAATTTAATATTTCTAGATTAATATTTCTCGAAATATCAAGAGAACTAATTTGATTGTTAGAACAATCTAATTTTTTAAGATTACTGAAATATTCAATTCCTTCAAGAGATTTAATATTACACCCAGATAAATCAAGAGTATCGGTTTTAATAGTTATATTATCATCAATGATTAAAAAACCATCTAATTTATTATCTAATTTATTTTTTATGAGTGCTTTTTCAAAATTCTCATCATTTATTTTAACCTTTTGTTCTGAACAACTATTTAATATTGGAATAATAATTAACAGAAATAAGTATTTTATATCCTTCATAATTTTAATATTCAATCTTTTTTACAATTCTCACCAATCGAGGTCATATACTCAAACACATAACTCATAGATTCTTTCTTCATATCCATTTTTAATTTGGGATTATCTTTTAAAGTTAGAAACAATTTGCTTGCGTAACAGGTTTCCCCTACCAACGCTAACCCTTGTGATTTAATTAGATTATAAATCATATTAACGGCAAAACTATCCGAATATTTTCTCACAGCTTCTCCTGCCATCTCAAAAGCATCAACAACATCGAAATAATTATCCATCGCTCGCATATATGAATAACAAATTAACTCATCTCGTGTGGCATACCATTTAAATGCCATATAATCACCCGAAAAATCAGTTTTGTATTTTTTCTTGTTCATTACATACTTAAAGAATATCTTGCTATTAATCAATCCTTTGTGGTCCCAACCAATAGCGTTGATAATTGCCAACTTAATATCTAAGGGGTTGGAATCGTTATCTATATATTCCATCATTTCGTTGGTTATTTTACCTTTTGATTTAAATGCTTCTTGAACCATCGGAACATCCATATAGGCTTTATAGAAATCCGTATAAGTTAATGGAGAATCTGCAAAAGTATATTGCGAGATTAGGAGAATAAGGATAAGGAGTTTTTTCATAAACTATCTTTTTTATTTTGATTAGATTTTGGCTTATACATCCATTTTAAAAAAACTCTAGTTATTAAAATGGAAATAAGAACATTAATAATTCCTAAAGTAATACCCTTAGGTAAATTTAGATATTTAATTGTTATTGCTATAATTGACCAAAAAAATATTAAAAATGAAGATAGTGCCATTATATAATATAAATGAAAAGCCTGACTGACTTCCTTATCAATTTTACCAAACACTAAACGATAAATTATTGATGCAGG
>JBEICW010000603.1:0-2006 GCA_040383785.1 Ignavibacteria bacterium
AAATTAATCGTTGCAAATTTATTAATTTTGTAAAATAATATTAATTAAAATAGAAAAATGAAATCTAAAAATAAATTTATTAAACGTCTCAAAAAAGGGATAGTACTATTTGATGGTGGATTGGGTACAGAGATATACAACAAAGGTGTTTTTATAAATAAGTGTTTTGAAGAATTAAACTTAACTCAACCAAGTTTAATCAAACAAATTCACCAAGAATATAAAAATTTAGGTGTTGATGTAATTGAAACCAATACCTTTGGTGCCAATTATCACAAACTAAAATCTCACCAATTACAAGATAAATTATATGAAATAAATTACCAAGGTGGTGTAATTGCACGCGAAGTAGCAGGCGAAGAGGTTTGTGTTGCTGGGTCGGTGGGTCCACTTGGAATACAAATTGAGCCACTTGGTAAAACTTCATTTGAAGATGCAAAAAATGCTTTTAAATTACAGTTGCAGCCATTGATTGACTCTGGTGTGGACTTAATTATTTTTGAGAGTTTTATTTATTTTGTGGAACTCAAAGCGGGAGTTGAAGCGATTAGAGAATTAGACCCAGAAATGCCTATAATTGCCCAAATGACAATAGATGATGATTGTACGTCATTGACCGGTGCATCGGCTGAAAAAATGATTAAAGATTTGAATACACTTGAAGTAGATGCAGCTGGCATTAATTGCACAGTAGGACCTAATACAATGCTACAATGGCTTGAAAGAGTTCAGAAAAATGCAAAACATCCAATTTCAATAATGCCAAATGCAGGGAAACCTAAAAATATTGATGGTAGAAATATTTATCTTACTTCACCGGAGTATTTGGGCGAATATGCTAAACATTATATTCAAAGTGGTGCGAGTATAATTGGAGGTTGCTGCGGAACTGGACCGGAGCATATCAAACGTATGAGAAATATGATTGATGCAGTAAAACCAGAATTAAAACGCAGTAAAATCAAAATTCAACAAATTGAAATTTCAAGTGATGTTGAGCCAATTCCACAAAAGGATAAATCAAGATTGGCACGAAGAATACATAATAATCATTTTGTAACTTTCGTAGAGTTACTTGCACCACGCGGAGTAAATGCCCAAAAAGAGATTGAAAAAGCGAAAGAATTGAATTATTATGGTGTTGATGTAATTAATATTCCAGATGGACCAAGAGCAAGTGCAAGAATGTCGGCAATGGCATTAGCATTGCAAATTCAACGCGATGCACAAATCGAAACGGTTTTGCATTTTGTATGTAGAGATAGAAATGTAATCGGAATGCAATCGGATTTGATGGGAGCCTATGCTTTGGGTTTAAAAAATATTTTAGCAATTACCGGCGACCCTCCCAAATTAGGTAACTATCCAGATGCTACTGCAGTTTTTGATGTTGATGCAATTGGATTGGTAAATATTCTAAATAGATTAAATAATGGAATGGATATTTCTGGTTCACCAATTGGTGAAAAAACCGGCTTTTTTATCGGAGTTGGTGCTAACCCAGGAGCAATTAATTTAGAAAATGAGATTGAAAGATTAAATTGGAAAGTTGATGCTGGTGCTGAATATATAGTTACTCAGCCGGTATTTGATATTGATGTTTTTGAGAATTTCTTAGAGAAAACTTCTCATATCAAAATACCTATAATTGCTGGGCTTTGGCCTCTTGTTTCTTTGCGTAATGCTGAATTTATGAATAATGAAGTTCCAGGGGTTAATATTCCTAATGATATTATACTTAGAATGGAAAAATACAAAGATTCTAAAGAAGATAGTTTGAAAGAAGGTATAGAAATATCTAAAGAAATATTGATTAAATTAGAGAAAAAAATCTCTGGAGTTCAGATTTCTGCTCCATTCGGTAGAATTCAGTCTGTGATTGATGTATTAGATGGCTTTAGATTTAATAAATAGGGAAAATATAATTACATAATAATTCTTAAAAGTTGTACTCAAATTGTTAATATCTGATATTTTATGTTAAAAAGAATATTCACGCAAAGAAA
>JBEICW010000604.1:0-1985 GCA_040383785.1 Ignavibacteria bacterium
AAATTTAAGTTGAATTTAGATTCATATATTGTGAATTT
Organism: Ignavibacteria bacterium; assembly: GCA_040383785.1. Lineage (GTDB taxonomy): Bacteria > Bacteroidota > Ignavibacteria > Kapaibacteriales > UBA2268 > JBDNHS01. The sequence goes on from JBEICW010000604.1 coordinate 39, forward strand.
TTGTGATGAAAATTTGTAATTATTTGATCAATGTACTTTTATATCCTTTACTATTTTGACAAATTTGAAATTATTTTTAAAATTAAATTAAGTTTATTTTTTTTAAAAAATTATTTCCTATTTGTCAATAGTGTAAAATATTTTAAAGTACTTTTTGCACTTTTTTTCTATTTTTCAGCGCAAAACTTCACAATATTTCACTGTTTTTGCCTGTTTTTTTTCTTGCGCCCTGCCCAACGGGCGGGGTTGGGGGTGGGGTCAAAGGATTTTTTATCCACAACTGCATTTCGATTCAACAGCAAGACGACCCGCCGGTCGTCTTTACATTTAATTTATGCATATTTTTGCACTCTTATTAGTATTTTTCAATTAACTTTCTTATATCATTTATAATCTACAATTTATTATTTTTTTAGGACGCATATATTGCGTAAATATTGTGCTTATGCTCTTTGCTTTTAAACCTAAAAAGTTTTTTAGACTAATTCTTTTGAACAAATATTATTTTAAGATTAGATAATAGGTAATTTTTTACATTCCTTATAACTTTTCCTAAAAAAGCATATTGCCTAAGATATACACTGCTACACCTGAGAAAAATCCAATTAATGCTAATAAACTAATATGTTTCAGATACCAAATAAAACTAATTCTTTCCATTCCCATTGCCGCTACTCCTGCTGCTGAACCAATAATTAAGATACTCCCACCAGTACCTGCAGAGTATGCCAAAAATTCCCAAAAATAATGGTCAGTTGGGTATTGAGTTAAAGTGTACATTCCTTGAGTAGCTGCAACCAAAGGAACATTATCTACAATTGATGATAACAACCCAATTGAAATGACAATTATATTATCATTTTTGAGATTTTCACTCATTAGTTTTGCAACTTGATTCAATATTCCAATAGATTCCAAAGCAGTAATACTTAGTAATATCCCAAGGAAAAATAATATACTTGGTGTATCAATTTTTCGCAATGCCTGCACTACCGATAAATGATGTTTATGTTCATCTCCTTTTTGGATATGCAACATCTCAGTTAATATCCATAAAAATCCCAATCCTAATAAAATCCCCATAAATGGAGGCAAATGAGTTATAGTTTTAAATATTGGTACAAAGACCAAAACAGCTATACCAGCAAAAAATATTATTTTCTTTTGACTATCTGTAATCAGTATATCTTCATTGTTATTTTTGAAGGTTGGCTTTTCTACTTCACCTTTTAATTTATAAGACAAGACCAAAACAGGAACAATTAAACTTATTATACTTGGTAAAAATAGTTTGTAAACTATAGCTCCAGCAGTAATTTGTCCGCCAATCCATAACATTGTAGTAGTAACATCTCCAATAGGCGACCATGCCCCACCAGCATTGGCTGCGATAACTACAATACCAGCGAAATATAGTCTATCCTTATCTGCTTTGATAAACTTTCTAAGCAATGAAATCATTATTATAGTTGTGGTTAGATTATCCAATACAGAAGATAGAAAAAATGTAATTATAGCTACACTCCAAAGCAATTTACTTTTATTGGTCTGGGTTATTCTTTTGGTAATTATATCGAATCCATTATGAGCATCAATTAGTTCTATAATAGTCATTGCACCCAATAGAAAAAACAAAATTCCAGATATGTCGCCCAAATGGTGATTTAGTGATTCTATCACAATTTCTTTATCTGCTTGGAACATTATATAAATCGACCAACAGACAACGCCTGTAATTAGGGCAATAGCCGCTTTATTTACTTTGATAGTATGTTCAAAAGTTATTGCTAAGTAGCCCAATATAAAAGATATTATCACTAATTCAAACATTTTTTTTTCCGTTTATTAATAATCTTAAATTAAAAATATATAACCTATTTTACTTTCTTTTTTTTTAATATAAAAATGTAATATTTACTATACAAATATAAATAAAATAAATGACAA
>JBEICW010000605.1:0-1975 GCA_040383785.1 Ignavibacteria bacterium
ATTTATTGAGTAGTGCAGAGTCTTATGAGTCGGTAGCTGCTCAAGTGATGAATTAAGAGATAATGGTTAATGGTTAGTGGTTAGTGGTTAATGGTTAATATATAGTAATAAAATAATAGTTACATTACATTAGAATAATAGTAAAAAATATAGAAGTCGTAGATATATAAAATCTTATCTACGACTTTTTTTTCTTAAAGAATATATGAATTATCTTACATTCCGTATTAGTTCATTTATTATTTCCAAACTACAGCTAATTTTCCAACTCCAGAAATTTCCGATTCAGTAGAGCTTGCAACAATTAAATAAATTCCACTGCTTACCTTTTGATTAAATTGGTCTCTACCGTCCCAAACTACTGTTTTACTTTGAGATACTAATGTTTTTACCAATTCACCTGCTAAAGTCATAATTTTTATTTCACTACTATTAGCTAAGCCGTCAATAATAATTTCTTGGTCAGTATTTGGATTAAATGGCTGTGGGGCGCATTTTATACTATATTCTTTGTTTGGATTGATTGAATAAGTATTAAAAATAAACATATCATTATTAGTTCCAATATACATTTCGCCAGTTTCTGGATTGCCATTTATGCTATAAATGGTATTAGATGTTAAAGGGCTATTATCAACTGTTAAATTTAAAAGAACTTCTGTTCCTTCTGGATTTAAAACATATAATCCTTGTGATGTTCCAACCCATTTATTATCAATTGCATCAACAAAAATATCATATATCTCAATATTATTTAGTTGAATTATCTCTCTAATTGCGAAATTCGGATTATTGCTAAAAACAGCAGATGGATTAAATAAAGCTACTAAACCATTATTTGTACCTATCCATAATATTCCAGTTTTATCTTGTTTAATCGCAGTTTGTGTATTACTTTTTATATTTGGGAAATTAGAAGTATTAATTACTCCACAAACATCATTTCCCAAACTATTTTCTCGTGTTTCATTATAGTATGCCAAACCTGAATTAACCGTACCAGTTAAATTATTAATTTTGGTAAATGAAGATGCTACCCATTTAGTATTATTATCATCTATAAATAAATTGTAATAACGTCTATTATTTCTTGAAGTGCAGTTATAATATGTAGAAAACTCATTTTTTTCATTTAATTTAAGAAATAATGGTCCTTCTGCAATAGTTTCTCCCCAATTAACAATCCAAGGATTGTCTTCTCTATCAAACTTAATATCACCAATTATTGGGAAATTTACCCCACCCTCAAATCCAACAATTGGAGAATTTGCAGGTGTATAAAGTGTTAAATCAAAACTATTTAACATACTATCTGGGTTAAAATTATCTTTTCTTTTTAATACATAAAAACCATTTCCAAAAGTAGAAATATATAAATCACCATTTTTATTAATATTAATTTTATGAGTACTATTTGTAACCATTCCTTTAAATGTTGTACTATTAAAATTAGTCCAAATACCATTTCTATAACACATTACACCGTATCCATTATCAACACCAGTTGCAACCCAAATTTCATTTGATTTAGTTTTTTCATCATAATACGTATTTATATCTTCAAACGAATTTACAATAGGGGAATTGGGCGTTATTTCAACTCTTGTAAAAGAATTATCAGACTCATTAGTTTTTGTTAAATACTGAGTAGCAAAATTAGCGTAATTTATAACAAATCTTGCAGTATCTTTATATTTAAAACCAAAAATATAATTCACAGAATTACTTGCAAAATTCATATTATACTCTTCATTACTCGGAATAGATAAAGTTTTTCTTATAAAAACATTATTACTTACTTCATGAATTGTTAAGTACAACAATTTATTATTTTCTAATTCTGAATTAACAAATTGTAAAAAATCATATTTTGTTGCACAAATTGTATCAAATTGTGAGTTGTTATTATTGTTAAATTTTAAAATATAATTATTATTTGCTAAGTATAATTCATTATTTAATATTGTTAAATCTA
>JBEICW010000606.1:0-1950 GCA_040383785.1 Ignavibacteria bacterium
AATTATGATATAAATATCGTAAAGAAATTTAGAGATTATTTGACGGATAAGACAGATTTAAATGATATGATTAAGGAGATTATTGATAATATAATGGAATTTAATGAATTAAAAGGGGAAGAATTAAAATTGGAAGAAATTGGAAAAAATAATTATAAGGAATTATATGGCTAAAAATACACCAGCAATTAATCAAGCTGAGTCACTGAAATGTAACTTTTCTTTAGAAAATCAAGGAATTTTTAATACTGGTAATTTATATTGGAATTTACCTGCTACTGCACTTTATGAAGAGGCTATTTTTAGAGGTGAAGCTCGCATAGCCAAAGGTGGTCCACTATTAGTAACTACTGGTAAACATACTGCTCGCTCTGCTGACGATAAGTTTATTGTTAGAGAAGCTGGGTCAGAAAATCATATTTGGTGGGATAATAATAAAGCTTTATCTGAAGAACATTTTGAAGTATTATTAAATAGAGTTAAAGCTTATATTCAAAATAAGGATTTATTTATTCAAGATGCTTATGTTGGAGCAGATAGAAATTTTGCAATTCCAATCAGAATGATTACTGAAGATGCTTGGCAAAACTTGTTTGTTCAAAATATGTTTATTAATTTAAAAACTAAAGAAGAATTCGCCAATCACTTGCCTGAATTTACATTAATTGCAGTTCCAAGTTTCAAATGTGTTCCTGAAATTGATGGAACAAGAAGTGAAACAGCAATAGTTTTAAATTTTGCTAAAAAAATGGCAATTGTTGCGGGTACCAATTACGCAGGTGAAACTAAAAAGACTTTCTTTACAGTAATGAATTATTTTAAGCCATTAGAAGGTATTATGTCTATGCACTGCTCTGCAAATGTTGGAAAAGAGAATGATGTAGCATTATTCTTTGGACTTTCTGGAACAGGTAAAACCACATTATCTGCAGACCCTAATAGAAGTTTGATTGGAGATGATGAACATGGCTGGTCTGATAATGGTATTTTTAATTATGAAGGTGGTTGCTATGCTAAAGTAATAAGATTATCAGCAGAAGCAGAACCAGAAATTTTTAAAACTACTCAAACTTTTGGAACTGTTTTAGAAAATGTTGTTTTAGACCCAATAACTGGCGAAAGTAATTTAGATGACGATTCATTAACTGAAAATACTCGTGCTTCTTATCCATTAGAGCAAATACCAAATGCAGTACCTGAAAAGTTGGTAAATTCACACCCTAAAAATATTATATTTTTAACTTGTGATGCATCTGGGGTTTTACCTCCAATATCTAAATTAAATGAAGCACAAGCACAATATCATTTTATTAGTGGTTATACATCTAAAATTGCCGGTACTGAAAAAGGTCTTGGTAAAGAACCAAAATTAGCATTCTCCGCTTGCTTTGGTGCTCCTTTTATGGTACATCATCCATTCTATTACGCAAATTTATTAAGCAAAAAAATGGGTGAACACAAAGCAAATTGCTGGTTGGTAAATACTGGCTGGGTAGGTGGAAAATATGGGGTTGGTCATAGAATTAGTATTAAACATACAAGAAATGTATTAAATGCTGCTTTAGAGGGCAAATTAGATAATGTAGAGTTTATTGTTGACCCTGTTTTTGGTTTCCAAATTCCAACAGAAGCACCTGGAGTTCCATCTGAAATTTTGCAACCATCTAATTTATGGTCTGATAAAAATGAGTATATGGAAGTTTATAAAGGTTTAGCTCAAAAATATGTAGATAATTTCAAAAAATATGAAAGTGGCGTTTCTGATGATATAAAAAATGCTGCTCCTAAAATTTAATTTTTAAAATATTTAATATTTATAATTAAAAGCAAGTAATCAAATTTAAAGATTACTTGCTTTTTTATTTATTGCAGAAAAAAAGGTATAATACAATTAAAAAATATAGGGTCTATTTGTATATAAATCAATAATATAAAAAATAAATAAAAAAA
>JBEICW010000607.1:0-1947 GCA_040383785.1 Ignavibacteria bacterium
AGGCTTGTTTTGGAGTTGGGTTATGAGTTGCAAAACCCTATAAATCTTATGTTGGTTAAACATCTTTTTTAAATTTTGCGACAAGTTAAGTCAAAATCCAATACACCACAAAAGATTGACTTTAGTTGTCTCAAAACTTGTGGTTCTTTGTTTAAATTTTAAAATTATAAGAAATGAAAAAATTATTAGTATTGATTGTGTTTGTTGCACAATTTGGTTTTGGACAGGAAATTAAACATTCAGATTTAGCAACTACAACTTCAAGAGGTGAGTTTACATCCTATTTAGGTAGTGATGGCGGAGTTTATAAAATTGGTGATAGAGTAAAAATAGGTGTGCCATCTTCAAACAAAACTTTTGCTTATATAACAGAGGGTGATGGCATTATGTTACCAATTACAAATTTAACAGCTTCAGCCACTGGACAAGAAACTGAAATTAAGAAAATATTTGTAGTAGGTAATAAGAGAGCAGGATATTCAGTTTCATTTCGCACAAAAGGTATTACAGGTTTATCAAATTATACAATACAATTTGAAAATGCATTATCAACAGGAGAAATAAAGGGTTATGGTATGACAAGTGATGAAGCATTATCAGAATTAAAAAAAGCCAAAGACAAATTAGAATTGGGTTTAATTAATCAAGAGCAGTTTGAAGAAATAAAATTGGAGTTAAAAAAATACATTAAATAGGAATTGTTTTTTTTAATTTTATTTTAATAATAGTTAATATAAAAGAGGGCTTGGTTAAAGAATAAAAGAGTGGGCTTTTAAGCCCACTCTTTTTATAAATTTAGTTTGATTTCTGTTAGAATTAATTATTTCAAATTGAAAAAATCTCTTACTTTAGAAATTTTGTAAAGTTTATAATTGTTGTTATAATTTGAATCATTATTATTATCATAAAATTCTTCCTCACTTTTGATTTTTTTTTCTTTTAATATCATTTTTAGCAAAGGAAAAAGTTCTTCATAAACGCTGGCTTTACTAATATCATTTTTTGAAAATTGAAATAATTCCTTAATACTTCCACTATTTCCCTTTAAAGTTTTTAAAAAAAAATTTGATGCTATTGATTTTTCTTCTCCATTTTCGATTGCCATTTTTTCTAACAAATCCAATTGTTCATTCATTAAATACTCAAATTCGTCTTTATATTGCTTTAAATTGTTCTTTGGGCTATAATTCCTTCTTCTAAATCTATTTAATGAATCTATATTAAGTTTGTTAGTGTATAAACCGTTGTAAATTTTATAACCAATAAAATGTTCAAAAGCATATAATTGAAACTTTGAACTAACGTAGATAATACAACCATTTATGTATGAGTGAGGAAAAATTAGTAATCCTTCTATACTTTCTAATCTTCTAATTTCACATTCAATTTCATTAATGTCAATCATCCAATTTAAAATAGCATTTACAAAACCCAATTTTTTTAATTTAAAAATTACTTCATCATCATTTGCAAAAAAAATAAGTTGATTAAGATATGGTGTAAATTGTAAAAAAAAAATTATTGCAATCAATAATTTCAGCATTTGTTTTTAAAGTAAAGAACTCTTTTAACAAAAAATCTTCTCGAATTTTTTTACAATCTTCTCGAATTGTTATTAATTGATTTTCAAAATCAATTAAACTCTCATTATATAATTTTAATGTCTCTACAGGAAGTTCAATCATTACTTTATTTTTTCTTAATTAATTATGGTTTAATTAAATTTTTATGATTAGTATTTTGAAAGTAATATTTAGTTAAATTGCTACAAGTTATGATAATGGTCACAAAGTAGTCACACAAATATAATAAAAAATCCCGAAACCTTGTATATCAAGTGATTCGGGATGTTAATTGTGACCTCGAAGGGATTCGAACCCCCAACCCTCAGAGCCGAAATCTGATATTCTATCCAGTTGAACTACGAAGCCATTTTTTAAAGTAAAT
>JBEICW010000608.1:0-1946 GCA_040383785.1 Ignavibacteria bacterium
AATCCAAATACTGACTCTATTATAGTCAAAAAATTTGATGGCACAATCGATACAATTTCAAAATCTAATGTAGTATTTGAAAATGATGTAAAGATAAGTATTATAACTAATCAAATGGATTATATTAATGTTGATAATTTAAAAATATTAGACAACTCATATCAATTTACTTTTAGAGCAAAAGATATTAAATTACATAGAGATTCAGTTATTAGATTTTCAGAAAAAGTAATTCAAAAAGATATTGATTTAAGAGAAATGGTTGGGATTGGCTTAGGATTTCCTTATGGATAAAGTTTGAATTATGACAAAAAGTTACACAATAATAACGGATATAGGCTAAATTTAAATACCTCTGTAGTAACTAGTTTTATCCTTGATTATTATACAAATATTCATACAAGTAATAATATTGAACAAAATATTAGCTTTAGTGGTGGTTTGTATGTTTTAGGTGGTTATGATTTTGCCCACGGTCATGGTCCAAAGTTAGGATTTACCTTAGGTAGTACTTATGATTTAAAAATTAACCTTTTGTTGATTAGAGCTGGAATTGTTTTTGCACCTGCTATGAAAAATTATATACTTCCAAATGTATCAGTGGGAATTGTTTTTGAATTATAAAGATTTAGAATTAACTATGAATATTATGAAAATTAAAATCTTATCATTAATATTTTTGACAATTTGTTTTTCAAATCTAAAAACAAATGCACAAACCCAATTTATTTTAGATAATGAAAAATCTATTATTGGAATTCCTATTTATTTTCCAAATACAGATTCTATTATAGTCAAAAAATTTGATGGTACAATAGATACAATTTCAAAATCTAATATAGTATTTGAAAATGATGTAAAAGTTAGTATCATAACCAATACAACAAACTATATTAATGTACATAATTTACAGATTATAGATAGCACATATCAATTTACATTTAGAAAAAAAGACATTATTTTGCATAAAGATTCTGTTATTAGATTTTCTGAAAAAGTCAAACCGATGGAGTTTAGAAATAACAATAATTGGCAAGATGATATTGAAAATAGAAGTATGATTGGAGCTGGTTTAGGTTTCCCGTACCTTTTTATGGCAACATTAGATAAAAGCTTTAATGAAAATGTTGGAGGTCGAATTAATATCAACTTTTCTATTTTCCCAAGTATTTCAGTTGATTTTTATAGTAATTTATATAGGTCAGAAAATATAGAGCATAATATTAGTGTTAATTCTGGTTTAATGTTTCTTTCAGATTTTGTTCATGGTGGTGGAGCCGAAACTATGATATTGTATGGAACTACTTATGACTTAAAAATATATTCAGTAATGATTAGAGCAGGAATTTTATATGCTCATAATAATGGTGGAAATACAGATATACTCCCAAATGTATCAGTGGGATTTATTTTTGAAATATAATGTAAAATAATAGTATTCACTTTTTTTATTTATACAACCAAAGCTAATAGATATCAACAAATATTTTACACTAAAAAACGTTAATGTTTATGTAAATCAAGTACAAATGTGATTACAAGTTCTTTGATAATGTGCAAAATATACAGATAAAGAGTGCAGAATATTTTTTGTAGGGACAATTCGGGAATTGTCCATTTTCGAAGAAAGACAGGTCACGACCTATCCCTACCAAAAGTAAAAAAATAGGCAAAAATCGTGAAATATCGTGAAGTTTTTGATGAAAAAACGCGAAAAACAGTGCAAATAGTGCAAAATACTTAAAATTCCGAAGGAATGAAATGATTATAGCAAATGTGTTTCCCATTATTTCTAATTGAACCTCGTAGAGGTGAAACAAAAGAGTTTCACTCTGATAGAGTTTAAAAGTGATATTAATTTGCCATTTTCTATAATCATTTCATCTCTACGAGATTGAAAAACAGGCAAAAATCGTGAAATACCGTGAAGGTTTTTGCAGAAGAAC
>JBEICW010000609.1:0-1938 GCA_040383785.1 Ignavibacteria bacterium
AAAATAAAAAATAAATTTAATAAATTAAAAATAAAATTAAAAATTAATAATTGTATGATATTAAACAAAAATATAAATAAAATGAAGAATATTGTGATATATTCTTGCCTTTTTATATTTTTGATTTTTAATAATAAAGAAATATTCTCACAAAATAATAAACATCAAAGCCGTATAATCAAGCAGGACACTGCAAAATCCCTAAAATACCTGCTTGCTAAAGCCCCAAACAAAAATAATGGCACAAATATTGAGAATTCTAAAAGTGTGCAAGTTAGTTCTAAAACAGAAGACGAAAGTCCAAAGGAAAATAAAATAGACAAACTTTGGATGAATGGTGAAGATAAATTTATAGTCAAAATTGATTTGATTGATAAAGAATCTGAAATTAGGTTGTCTGTTTTTAATATATTAGGAAAAGAAGTATTCGAAATACATAATGGAAAACCAAATTCTGTTAATGAATACGAGTTTCTAAGTTCTAATTTGCCCAACGGAATTTATTTGTGCATACTAAATGGTCGAAATTTTAGAGACGCAGAGAAATTTATCGTTTCAAGATAATATTTTTTCGAGATAATAATATTACAAGATTATCTATATCTAAATAGCATTCTAATTTAAGAACCATAAAAAGCAAAATCCAAAATAGGGTAGTGATTATATGTCAGCAATTGTAAAAGATATGCAAATTGAGTCTATTAGGCTTGAATTTGAAAAATTTATACTACATAATAATGAAAATAAAAATAAAAAACATTTTTTTAACATTTTTATGTATTTAGTATTTTTTATAGTATTATTTGTTGCAACAACATTGATAGACCTTAATGCACAAATGGGTGATGGGGGATATGCTCAAGGTTATTTAAATAGAAATATTGGTGCCAGAGCCATTTCTATGGGTGGTGCTTATACTGCGATTGTGAACGAACCGTCTGCAATTTATTACAATCCTGCTGGAATTGGTTATCTAAGTGACGAACCAATTATCTCTACAAATGTTACCTCACTAAGTTTGAATAGAACTCAATCAACATTAATGTACGGTCAGATGTTAAGTGATGAATTTGGTATCGGATTAGGAATTAATTCATTTAGCTCTGGTAATTATACTTCAAGAGATGTAATGGGCAGACCAATCGGCACTTTGAATGATTTGCAATACAATATGGCATTGAGTATGGCATATAGAAGTGATGCCGTTAGTTTTGGAGTTACTGGCAAATACCTAAAAAATAATCTTCAGGGTGCTAATGTATTCGGAACTGGCTATGCACTTGATTTGGGTACAAAAATTAATGTTGCAGATATGTTTTCATTTGGTATGGCTATCCAAAATTTAAGTGGTATGATGTTTTGGAATACAGATTTAGTAAATAAAGAAATAATTCCATATACTGTGAGAACAGGAATTGCAATGGAATTCGGATTGAATGATGAAATTATTGAAACACGAAATTCTGGTGATGGCGAAATAGAAACGGTATATCTTCCGGCTACTAGATATGTATTAGTGGCAGTAGATGCAGTTATGCACCAATACGAATCTTCACCAAGACTAAATTTAGGCGTAGAGGTAGTTCCAATTGAATATGCAGCATTTAGAGCTGGAATGAGTCTGTATGGCGAAGATAATGGCACTCCTAAAATCTTCCCTTCAAATAATTGGGGTGGAGGTATTTCATTACGTCCAAACTTTAAAAATTTACCTTTTAGACTAAATATAGATTATACTATAAGCAATGAATTTTTAGCAGAAAGTGGCATCTCCCACAATTTTGGTTTAATCTTTGAATTTTAATTTCATAACAAAGAGACCATTTCTTATAGTAAAGCTTACTCACTATGAAAACAGCAGAAAATACCAAAAAGAAATTTGTTCTAAACTTCACTCGTACACTCGTTTGTTTCACTTCCTAAGAGATGGATTGATAT
>JBEICW010000610.1:0-1932 GCA_040383785.1 Ignavibacteria bacterium
AGTATTTTGCAGTGATTATCTGCAATCGCGAAACTGGGCGTGTGAGTAGCAACCTAAAAGTGCCAGAAGTCGCCTCTCCAGCCAATAAATCCCCACCAACCAATGCAATTAATAAAGGAATCTGAACATATAATCCCTGCAAAACAATTCGTGCCACCATATATAGATTTAACAATTCACCATTAAAACTAAATGTTTCAGATAGAGTTTTGGTTGCCATTTCTACATATTCTTTACCCTCGTAATACATTGCGAGCTGGATAAGTGGAACAATCACTGCTACAGCTATAAATCCGATGTAAGTTCGCCATTTACTAAATACTTTTATCAATTCTAATTTTAATACTGTTAAAAACATTAGATTATCCCCCCAGTAAGCTTTAAGAAATATTCTTCGAGTGATTTTACTGGACTAACAGACATAATTTCACAGCCATTAGTTACAAGTAAATTTACCATTTGTGGGATTTCTTCGTTTGATAATTCAAAAACTAATTCAGCATAACCATTATATTCTTCTTTTGAGTTCAACTTTAGTTGATTGCTCAATTCAGTCAAAAGTTCGGTCAAATTGCTTTTTTCACGGATTTTGACTGTAACAGAATTTAATCCGTTATCCAAGAGTTCCTTTACTTTTCCCTGAACAAGAGTTTTTCCATTATTGATAATCGCCATCGAAGTCGCCATAGTTTCCACTTCACGCAAAATATGAGAAGATAGAAAAATAGTCTTTTTTTGGTTGGAAGAAAGGTCAATTAGTAAATCTTTGATTTCTTTCATACCTTGAGGGTCTAAGCCATTTGTAGGTTCATCAAGGATAATAATTTTTGGATTATGGATTAGAGCTTGAGCAAGTCCCAAACGTTGCTTCATACCAAGTGAATAAGTTTTTACCTTATCTTTAACTCTTCCACCAAGTCCAACTAATTCTAAAATGTCATAGATTTTAGTTTTGGTGATTTCCACTCCACTCATCTCACCAAATAACTGCAAATTGCGATATGCACTTAGATATAGATAAAAATCTGGCTTTTCTACCAATGCACCGATATTTCGGAAGATGTTTCTATTTTTTGAAGTTAATTCCTCGCCAAAAAATGAAATAGTGCCAGAATCTTGCTTAATTAGCGATAACATCATTCTAATAGTAGTAGATTTACCTGCACCGTTGGGTCCCAAAAAGCCATAAATCTCGCCCTCTTCCACTTGAAGCGATAAATCATTTACCGCATGGAAATTTTTGAAAGACTTATTTAGATTTGAAATAGAAATTGCGAATTCTTGCATTTAAAATATATTTTGTAGTTTCAATTATATTATTTCCAATAAACACTTAAAAGTTGGAAATAGCTAAAAAATACAAATATATTGAGAGGTTCAAAGGCATTGACCCTATTTTTTTGCAATTTTCCCCCAAAACCTTAAGAAATTGAAATTTATTATGTTACTATAAAATATCTTATAATTTTTTGGAAGATAGGTGAAAATTTAATATATTTATTTAGTTATTTAAAACAATGCTAGTAAACACGAAGTTTAGGTCATCATTTATGAGTACTTCACATTATAGAAGTAGATAAAATATTAAGCAGATTTAATTTATTTTTAAAATTATTTGGATTGAATTGTAATTTTTCTTAGTTTGCTAAGTAGATAAATACTGAGTAATTAATAGTGGTTTTCGTTTTCAATACCACAGATTGAAAATAGAAAAAAATATTATGAAATAAAAAATACGTATTGATTAGTATAATAATGTTTTACATAATTGTGGAATTTTGGGATTTAAATCAAACTCTATGTAAGGCTGGATAAATGTCTAGTACATAGATACCCAGCAATACAAAGAGCATTTTGTCATTTTTTAATTAATTATATAAATTAATAAATAATGACAATTTGGAATTTACTATGTAGAATTGATAAAACTAA
>JBEICW010000611.1:0-1928 GCA_040383785.1 Ignavibacteria bacterium
AATGGGATTGATTTATCTTATAATTTTGCACAAGAAAGTAAATTTACTCGTGAAATAAATGAGCTCAGATACGCTGCTTTTTCAAATGCTAAGTTAGATTTTTCAGATAATATAATAATTAGTGGTGGAATTAGATTTTATCTTGAGAATCAAACGAATTACTTAAATTTTGGTGCAAAAACTTTATTTATTTTAAATGAAAATAATAATATAACTATTGATTATTCTATTACAAACTCACCAAATAGTAACCTAAATGTAAATATAGATAAATTTGAATCTAATAATTTGCTGTTTGCAGAATATAGATACAATAATCAAACACAAATTTTTAAGTTAAATACTTTTTTTAGAAATATTGCAGATAGACCAATTTTTAATTTTGTGAGTAATGAATCACAAGTTAATATCATCTTATCTCGTTTTATTGACCAAAGTTTATTAGGTGGTTTTGTTGAATTTGGAGATAGATTATCTAATTCTATATTTTTCGAATTTGATACTTTAAGTATATTATTTTCAGGAAATTACCAAATTGAGTTAAACGACATAAAATACAAAGAATTGCCTCAATTTTGGGTTAGTATTAGCCCAAGTTATACAATTAGAATTGTAGAAAGTGTTGTTAAAGTGGGTATTGATTTCAAACTTTTTGGTAGTAAAACTGGATTTAACTATTCTCCAATTACACATTCTTGGTTTGAAAACAATGTAAATGAAGAAATTACAAATAATGGAATTGATGCGTTTGCAAATGCAAAATTAGGAAATGCAATTGTAAAACTAACTTTCCAAAATATATTAAATTCTGCATTTTATCAAGTACCACTATATCCAAATCTTGGTAGAAATATTAGATTAAGTGTTTTTTGGTCATTTTATAATTAATCAAATATTTTTAAGTTCTATAATCTCAAACCATACCAAACTACATTTGGGTAAATTTTGACTGCTGGGGCTGGTAATTTGTACAAACCAATAAAAGTAAGGATACTATTAAGCAAATGATTATCTTTATCATAATACTCTCTAAGTGGCTCCAAATTCCAATCTAAAGATAAATATACTTCGTGATTACCTACTCCATATCTATCAATATTTTTTACAGAATGTCCTATAGCTAAATTAATATAAGGTGTCCAATATTTTTTGCTTTCATCACTTAATTGATTATAAACAGCTACACTCAGCCAATGATAAGTGCTTTCATAATCCATAGTTACATTTTGATAACCAATTTTATCATAATTTGCAGATTTATTAAAACTTATCTTCATATTATAATTTTTTAAGTAATCGTATCTAACTTGTAAATTCGGATAAATTGCACCAGCAAAATTTGCAATTATATCGCCCCTACTAAATCCCAAATATGGCTGTCCGGTAGAAAATCCATCTTGGATTTCTACATAAGTTTGGTAAGATAATGCAATTATAGAACTATAAAATGTACTTGACTTTTCGTCCATACCAGTCCATTGGAAGCCATTGGTATATAATTTAGTTAGTCCATAAGTAAAATAAAAATGCCCAAATTTATCAGCACAAAGTGCATCATCATATTCAGTTTTCCAATCCATAATCGTAAAATCATTTCTTTCACCCCAATAATCTTCATATTGATAAATTTGTGTAACTGCAAAAGTACCTAAAGTAGCTCCTAATAATCCATAAAGCTTATAAGGGTTTATTTGTTGTTCAGTTAAATCATATTTTAATATTGGTAGAGTATCTCTAGTAATATCTTCAGAAAATAATTTTTCATTTTGAATTACAAAAAGAAAAATTATCAATGTAAAAATGTGTATTAAGTTGTTAAATTTCATTTTATTAACAAAAATGTATTAATTTAAAATTTTGTTTAAATAAATTCGTAAATATACTTCTAATAATATATTTAATAAATAGTAAAATTACTTTTTACAATT
>JBEICW010000612.1:0-1920 GCA_040383785.1 Ignavibacteria bacterium
CAATGGAACAATTGAAGCTATTTCTACGGAATTAACAAATGGTGGTTCACTAACTTTGGTGAATTTCGGTACTTTTTCTATTTCTGATAGGTCAGCAAGAGTTGGTAAAAATCCACAAACTGGAGCACCAATTAATATTGCTGCCAAAAAAGTTGCCAAATTTAAACCGGGTAAATCATTAGCCGAAGCTGTTAATGTTGTTCCTGCACCCAAAAAAGGCAAAGCTAAAAAATAAATTTTATTTGATTCGTTAATAATTTATAAAACAAGTTTACTAAATTTATTTTATTATTATTAATTTGACATTAAATAAATTATTTTTTAAATTGTATTAAAATTCAATCAATTTATGATTTTTTATCTAAATTGATTGAATTTTTTTGTTTGCTCTTGTATCGTTTAGTTATATTACTATTTGTATAAAGTATATAAAATAAATTGACAAATTAAACAAATCTATGAAAAAAAAATCAAAAAGTATTAACGATTTTAAAAATATTAAAATAGATGATATTAATAATATTATCGAAAAAGCTGATTATTTCAAAAATAAAGTTAAATCAAACGATTTGAATGATAAATCAATTTTGAAAAATATATTAAAATACAAAAAAATTGGTCTGTGCTTTTTTGAAAACTCAACGCGTACCAAAATTAGTTTTGAGGTTGCGGCAAATAATCTTGGTGCAAAGACATTTAATTTAGATACACAAACAAGTAGTGTTGCCAAAGGTGAAACAGTAATAGATACGCTTAAAGTATTAGAAAGATATGGAATGGACTGTTTTGTTGTAAGGCATAATCAATCTGGTATAATTAATTTATTAGACAAACATTTTGATTTACCAATAATTAATGCAGGTGATGGAACTCATAATCACCCAACTCAAGCGTTACTTGATTTTTATACTTTACGCGAACATTTTAAAAACTTTAATAAATTGAATATTTGTATAGTTGGCGATGTAATTCATAGTCGTGTTGCAAAATCTAATATTGAATTAATAAGTAAGTTTGGTGCGAATATCAGTATTTTTAGTCCAGGAACATTATTTCCGTATCATCTAAAAGAAAATGGGCAATTTAAAGATATTACTTTTTATACCAATTGGAAAGATGTAATCGCTAATAACCATGTTGTTATGTTACTTAGAATTCAAAAAGAAAGAATGACTGGCGGATTTTTACCTGACTCATCGGAGTATAGTAGATTTTATGGAGTTAATAATAATATTCTTGAGCAAATCAAAAATAAAGAAATATATATTATGCACCCCGGTCCTGTCAATTACGGCTTGGAATTGACTCAAAATGCAAATGACTATCATCGTAATTTGATTTTGGAACAAGTTGAAAATGGAATTTATATCAGAATGGCTGTTTTAGATTATTTATTAAATTAAAAAGATAACTTAAAAGATAACTTAAAAGATAAATTAAAAGATAAATTAAAAAGAAAAAAGTGCAAGAAAAAATTTGGACAATAAAAGATATTATTGAATGGAGCAAAGATTATTTTGAAAAAAAAGGTCTAGCCGAAGCAAGACTAAATATTGAATTGATAATTTGTAAAATATTAAACAAAAAAAGATTAGATTTGTATCTTAATTTCGATCAGCCCTTAAAATCCGAAGAACTAAAATTAATTCGAGAATATATTATTAGACGTGGTAAAAGAGAGCCATTACAATATATTTTAGGTGAAGTGGAATTTGCAGATTTGAAATTTAAAGTTGATAAACGAGCTTTAATTCCAAGACCAGAAACTGAAGAATTAGTGTATTTATGTAATAAAATTATAAAAGAAAATAAATACCAGAATATTATTGATATTGGTACTGGAACAGGATGTATTCCAATTTCTTTAAAAAATATGAATAATGAGTGTAATTTTACTGCCATTGATATTTCTGAAAATGC
>JBEICW010000613.1:0-1915 GCA_040383785.1 Ignavibacteria bacterium
ATTTAAAAGGTTTAATATTTACTTTAATGATGCACACTTTATCTATTTCTGCAACAGAGAAGAATGGTATCACAATTGACACTGTAATTTCATTTAAAGCTGGTTATGGACAAAATGCTGGTCAGGAAAGCCAGTATTTTCCAAGTAACATATTTGGATTGCCAAACAGATTTTCGTCCGACAAAGTGCCTGAAACAAGTCCACATGACATATTATCACTTGGAATGGGAGGTGAGATTATAGTATCATTTAAAAATTATACAATTATTGACGGTGAAGGAATTGATTTTGTTATTTTTGAAAATGCTTTTATAAATCCTGTAAATCGAAGGTTCTTCGCAGAACCCGCAATAGTTTCGGTAAGTTATGATGGTATAAATTTTATTGAATTTCCATATAATTATGAAACATTAATTGGATGTGCAGGAATTAATCCAACTTTTGGTGATAAAAATCCATTTGACTTTCCAGGCTCAGGCGGAGATGGGTTTGATTTGAGTATGATTGGTATTAATGAGATTAAATACATAAAAATCAGAGATATAACTGAAACCATTTATAACAACAGAAATCACTTATATTATGATGCTGTATTAAGTGGATTTGATTTAGATGCAGTAGTTGGACTAAATTATAAAAAAATAAATGATATAGCCAACCAAACAATTTTACCTATTTCATTAAAAAATAATACCCTGACAATTTATAATTCTCAAACTAATATTAACTTTAACATTGATAATGTAATAGAAGTGAAAATTTATAATATAATAGGAAATGAAGTAGTTACATCAATAACTAAAAATGATTACGAAAATATAGAAAATTTAGAAATTTATGGTGATTTCCCTCAAATGATGTTAATAAATATTGTGATGAATAGTGGTATAATATATACTTATAACATATTAGAAATAAGATAATTAACTTAAATAATATAACTTATCTTAAAATAAATACAAATTGAACTATTTTAAAAAAGTAAATATATTTGCAAAAATACTAAATTCAATAATTTATATAATTTTATTGAGTTTAATATCTTGTGTCAATAATCCTTCAAAACCAGAAGAAGCATTAATTAATATGCCCCAAAAAGGTGTAATTATTCTTAATGAAGGCTTGTGGGGAATGGATAATGCAACATTTGATATTCTAGATTTAGAAACAAATTTATATATTAAAAATGCTTATCATAAGTTAAATAATAACAATAAATTAGGAGATATAGCTAATGATATTTTAATTAGTGGTGATACTATTTTTGTTTGTGTAAGCACCTCTAAATACATTGATATGATAAGCTTAAAATCTGGTAAATCAATAAAAAGATTTTTCACAAATGGAAATTATTATCCAAGAAGAATGACTAAAATTGATAACAATATTTATATTACGGACTTATACGCTGACTGTTTACATAAAATCGATTTAGAATTAGATACAATTTTAGTTGATATTTGTAAGGTAGGTGCGGCACCAGAATATATTGAAAATGATGGAGTTAACTTGTATATTGTAAACTCAGGTTATGGTGATTATAAATATAACAACGAAGGAGCAGGCGAGTTATATGTAATAGATATAAAAACGCTTAAATTGAAACAAAATATAAAAATAGGTGCAAATCCGATTGAAGTAATTAGAGATAAAATTAATAATAAATTGTACGTTAGTTACATTAATTTACCTTCAAAACAAGATGCACTTGGTGGAATTGTAGAATTAGATATTTCAAATACTATTGAGATAACTAAAACAAATGAATGGAGATGCAAACCTACAAGAATTACACATTTCCAAAATGATGATTTAAATTGTTTGTATTTTTTATCAGATGATGGATTACAAATGATTGATATTAAATTAAATGATAATAAAATCAAAACTGTTATAACCAACACAAATAAATATG
>JBEICW010000614.1:0-1914 GCA_040383785.1 Ignavibacteria bacterium
CTTTTTTTATGGCGAATACTACCTATAATGGGAAATTAATCAAAGATAACTATGTTGAATTAGTTTTGCCAAAACATAATGTAATTGAACAAAGAGAATTAGAAATAGATAGTATAAATTATAAATTCACTTATGTTCATAATGGAAGCGACCATTCGGTTTTTGATTTATCACACTTGTCAGAACAGGAATTTTGGGAGTTTGATTTGATAAATTTTGCTGCAAAATTCAGATATCACACTTCATTTCCAAATGGTACAAATGTAAATATATTTACAATTATTGGAAATAATATTTTATTACGAACTTTTGAACGAGGTGTAGAAGCAGAAACCGGTGCTTGCGGAACTGGCTCAGTAGCAACAGCAATTTCTGCAAATATTAACCATAAAATCGACTTTCCAATCAACATTATTCCAACATCTAAATCTCCATTATTAATTGGAATTGCTGGATTGGAAAATGGAAATTATGACTTAGTTACTAATTATACACTAACGGGTGCAGCAGATTATTTAGAGAAAATTACTCTCGATTTTTAAAATTAATTTAACTTAAAAAGAAAAATATGACATTAGATTACAATTATTTTATAGAAAAAGCAAAAGAACTATACCCAAAAATTCAGGGTTTTAGAAGACATATTCACCAAAATCCAGAATTGTCTTTTCAAGAGTTTGAAACCTCTAAGTTTATCAAAAGTAGATTAGATGAATTAAATATCAAACATAAAACTCTTTGCGAAACTGGAGTTGTGGCTCATATTGGCGACCAAACCAAAGACTGCATTGCTCTAAGAGCCGATATAGACGCCCTGCCAATAATCGAAGAAACAGGGCTTGAGTATAGTTCACTTATCGAAGGTAAAATGCATGCCTGCGGGCATGATATGCACACTTCAATGTTACTCGGTGCAACTGAAATACTGAAAGGAATTGAGGGCGATTTGAATGGTTGTGTAAAGCTCATATACCAATTAGGCGAAGAAAAACTCCCTGGCGGTGCTTCGCTTATGATAAATGAGGGTGTCCTTGAAAACCCAAAACCGAAAGCAGTTTTGGGACAACACATATATCCAGGGGAGAATGTCGGAATTTTCTCAACTAACTCTGGTTATGTGATGGGTTCAGCTGATGAATTATATATTACAGTAAAGGGGAATAGCACTCACGCAGCTCAGCCACATTTGGGATTTGATCCAATACTTGCAAGTGCGAGTATAATTCAATATGTGCAAAACATCATCACCAAATTTCGCGACCCACTAAGCCCAAGTGTAATAAATATTACATCAATTCACGGTGGTTCGGCAACAAATATTATTCCAAACGAAGTGAAAATGATGGGCACAATTCGCACATTTAATGAAGAATTACAGACTACTATACATCATTTAATTAATACCAATCTCAATGCAATTGCTGAGACTTACGGATGTACTGCCGAAGTGAATTTAATCAAAGGTTATCCACCAGTATTTAATAATAAAAATCTTACAGAATTTGTTTTTGAGGCAAGTAGAGAGATTTTTGGCGATAGTAATGTAAAAGAATTTGAGCCAAAAATGTGGGGAGAAGACTTTGCATATTATGGCAAAGAAATTCCAGCGTGTTTTTGGTTTTTGGGAGTAAAAAATCCAATAAATGAAACTATGCCAGCACTCCATAATTCCAAAATCAACCCTGAAGAAGAAGCAATGATACTTGGCACAGCTATGATGGCATATAGTGCGTGGAAGTATTTGAAGGGGTAGTTGAATTTGGCGGACAGTGTTCGCCAAATTGGATTTAATAACAAATATCACTCTTTTGGTTTGAAACTGTAGATTGTTTTGCTTATTATTGTTGAGAGTAAAATTATTAATGATGAATAATATAGCCACATTGCCAAAGCGATTATTATCCCTAATGAGCC
>JBEICW010000615.1:0-1907 GCA_040383785.1 Ignavibacteria bacterium
CACCCAATGTGACAAAATAAATTACTTATCAGAAAGTGGAGACCAGACCCACTATAAAAACGGGGAGCATCCCGAAAAGCCTTAAGAGTAGGATAAATATTTTAATTTAAAAAGTATGGAACATCTTAGAATTGCCAGTGACAATTATGTTGCATTTACGTTCTTTATTGGAACGATGGCCATGATGGCAGCAACAGCATTTTTCTTTTTAGAATTAAATAATACTTCTCCAAAATGGAGAACATCTGTTCTTGTTTCCGGTATTATAACTTTTATTGCAGCTGTTCATTATTATTATATGAGAGGATATAATCTTGAAACAGGTGATTCACCAACATTTTTTAGATATGTCGATTGGATTTTAACAGTACCTTTGATGTGCGTTGAATTTTATTTGATAACTAAGAAAGCCGGTGCAAAAGTTGGTTTATTGTGGAAATTAATTTTAGCGTCACTAATAATGTTAATCACAGGATATTTTGGTGAGACATTAGATAGAGGTAATAGTGTATACTGGGGTGTAGCTTCTGGAGCTGCCTATTTCTATATTGTTTATCTAATTTGGTTTGGGGAAGTTGCTAAATTATCTCAAGATGCAGGTGCAGAAGTAGCAAAAGCAACTAAAATATTGGCTTGGTTTGTACTAGTTGGTTGGGCAATTTATCCATTAGGGTACATTTTAGGAACTCCCGGTGGTTTATTTGGAATCATTTTAGTTAATGACCCTGTTGCTGCAACAAAGTCAATGGATATAGTTTATAATATAGCAGATGCAATTAATAAAATTGGATTTGGGTTAGTAATTTATGTTTTAAGTAGGAATGCAAATGATTAATTTATACTAAATTTTTAGGGAAAGTATAAATTATTTTATATTTTCCCTTTTGTTTTATCTTCAAAAATATTTTTAATGAATATACCAACAATTAAGACAATTGAAAATAAATTTGATTTCCTTTTCATAGGTTTGGGTGCTGCAAATTGTCTATTAATATTAAGTTTACATAAAAATAATTTATTAAATGGTAAAACAATTTGTATTATTGAACCAAGTAACAAAAATAATAACGATAGAACATTTTGTTTTTGGTCAACTGAAGAAGAACTTTTAGATTTAAAACTACAATCACTTATTAGTCATAGTTGGGATATCATTGAAATAAGTAAAATTATCAAACAAAACATTAGTCCTCTTCGTTATTATCATATTAAAGGAATTGACCTTTATAATGAAACAAAAAAAACACTTACAAATCATAGTGTAACTCTTTATCCTTCATATTTAAAAGAAAATCCTGTTATTGACTCAAATTATTTTCAATTAAAATTAGATAATGAAATTATCTATGCTACAAAAGTTTACGATAGTCGTCCACCTAAATTTTTACCTCCTGAAAAAAACCAAACTATTTTACTACAATCTTTTTATGGCTGGGTGGTAAAAACAAATGAAAAAACTTTTGATACATCCAAGATAGTTATGATGGATTTTAATATCCCTCAAAATAATTTTACTCAATTTATTTATATACTACCATTTCAAGAAGACAAAGCCCTTATTGAGCTCACAAGATTTGGTAGTAAAAAATTGCAATACGAAGAGTCGCAAATAATTTTGAATGATTATATAAAAGGTTTAGATTTAACTTTTGAAATTTTGGAAGAGGAGCAAGGTGTAATTCCTATGTCATCTGTAAATATTCAATTAGATAATTTTGGTGAAAATTGGATTTATACAGGGGTTAGTGCTGATTTATTAAAAAGTACTACTGGGTATGCTTTTCACTCAATGGCAGAAGATGCAATATTACAAACTGAATTAATAAATAATAATCAAGTTTTAAATAGAAAGCCAAGAATAAAAAGATTTTTATATTATGACCGCCTATTACTAAATATATTAGACA
>JBEICW010000616.1:0-1904 GCA_040383785.1 Ignavibacteria bacterium
AAGTTTACACATAAATTCAATAACCCAATCAAACAAAGCCGAGCTTGAGAGCTTGGCTGGGGTTTTATTTGAAAATTCTGAAGGATACGAAATGGAACTTTATATTTTTGCTAAAAAATTAGAAACATTATCTAAATTATTTCAGGAATTAAGCAACGAAACGGCTCTAAATGAAGCTGAAAAGCTAAAAGGCGAAATAATGTTTGGATATGAAATAAACGTCCGTGAAACAGGAGTTAAATACGACTACTCAAAATGTAATTATGCACCTTATAACAACTTAATTTCACAAAAAAAGCAAATAGAAAGTGAGCAAAAAACAATGGAGGCACTATTGAAAGCAATTTCAAAACCAACGGAGATAGCAGATTCTGAAACTGGAGAGATTTTAACAGTAAAGCCACCAATTAGAACTGCAGGGACAAGTATTGTTTTAACAAATAAATAAATGATATGAACAAAGCACAAATAAAAGAAGAAGAGCAAAAAAAGCAATTAATAAGGCAGTATACAGAGGAATTGTTCGGCGATAAATATTCTATAACTTTTGTTTGCAGAGGAAAAAACTCAACTTATAGGAGTGAAATAATTGAGGAGATAGCTGAAATTGAATCTATTCTGCAACTGGTTCAAGATAAATTGGATTTTTGCAAAAACTTAAAAAAGCGAACTTCCGAAAATGTAGCTGAAAAATATGCTTTGATATATTGTTTGCGAAATAGGTTAGGATATAGACCAAGAGCAATTGCACACGTCTTAACAAATCGAGACCATACTACAATACCATACGCTTGTCAAAAAGCAGAGGACTGGCTATATACTGAAGACCCAATTTTCACAGATATTATTTTTCAAATCACACAAATTATATAAAATGAACATTAAAGAATTAAAAGCCGAATTGAGGCAAAAACTTGGTGATAGATACGAGATTATCATCAAACTAAAAGAAACAAAACAAATTCGAGATAAAACTCAAAGAGAAATAAAAGAAATAAAAGACGCTATTATATCAGAGGGAATTGATTTGACAAATAAAGAACTAAAAATTGAATTTTTGAGGGATTTATATGAGAATGGTTATTCGGTTGTAGCACTCAAGGAAGTATTTGGCTTTAAATCGCACACTAATTTATACTATTATCTTAAAAAATGAGTATAGAAGAAGCAGAAAAATTGATATTTTCGCAAAGATATAGTATAGATATAGAACCAGCGGATGCTTTTATTGAGATAACAACTACAGAAAAAAAGAAAATTGTAAAAAAAAGGCAAAAATGTTTAATTTTGTCCGTTAATATTAGCCAAAATGATGAGATAATGTACTTAATAGAACATAATAATAAACGTTTTTACAAATTGAAGTCTGAAATATATGGAAGTAAAATCTAAAATTTGCGTAATTTGCGAAAAAGAATTTACTCCTTATAGAACTACTCAAAAAGTATGTAGTAACGCCTGCGCTATTAAAGATGCAAAAATTAAGGTAGCTAAAAAGGAAAAAGCAAAATGGAAAAAAGAATTTATGGCTTTGTCGGATTGGTTAGCATTAGCTCAAAAGACTTTTAATACTTATATAAGATTGAGAGATGCAAATCAACCTTGCATTAGCTGCGGCAAACCATTAAGAGAAGGCAATGTGGATGCAGGTCACTTTTATAGCAGAAAATCACATATGAATATAACTTTTAATGAATATAATGTAAATGCACAATGCTCAAGACCTTGCAATAT
This sequence comes from Ignavibacteria bacterium, assembly GCA_040383785.1. Lineage (GTDB taxonomy): Bacteria > Bacteroidota > Ignavibacteria > Kapaibacteriales > UBA2268 > JBDNHS01. The sequence goes on from JBEICW010000616.1 coordinate 1,735, forward strand.
GGATTTATCTGGCGACCCATTGAATTATAGAGTAGGCTTAATAAATAGATATGGAATTGAAGTAGTAGAAGAATTAGAAAAAATAGCCAAAATAACAAAAAGATATACAATAGAAGAGTGCGAAGATATAATAAAAAAATATAAAAAAAAGATTAAAGAATTAAAATAAA
>JBEICW010000617.1:0-1886 GCA_040383785.1 Ignavibacteria bacterium
AGACTTTTACTCAGCCTACATAGAGTCTTTATTTTAAACTGGATTATTTGTTATTCCTGTTTTACCACCAGTCGGTGGATAATTTATTCTATCTTTTGGTTTTACAACTCCTGAAACTTCTCCAGAACTTCCATATATTAGTGGGTCTAAAATACAGTTGATTGGACAAGTTCCAAAAGTTTGAATTATTGTAAAAACTGTTGAACTACCTGTTGGCTGAAATTGAATCCAAACACCATCACAATCTGTTGTTGGGATATCGAATGTTAATTGGTTTCCTACCCAATTAGAATTTACTGGATATACTGACATTATACCTCCTTTATTGAACGTTGATAATTAATTAATTGACTAACTGCATTAAGTAAAAATTCTTTACTTAACATATCATTTGTAAAAATATGTATTTGCAATTCTTGAATTATAGAAGCTAAATGATTTTTTAAAATAAAGTTATTATCTATCAAGTCAGTATTTTTTGTTGCTAATTTTCTTTTTTCAAGAAATATTTTACAATATAAAATTGACAATATTGACAAAAGTATTACTGCTATCAAAACAATTAAATATATTTGATTTCTATAAGCCAAATCTAAATTTCTTTCAGTGATTAATATTAAATCATTATTTAGCTTTTCATTTAAACTTAATGTTTGATTAAGATAATTTTTAGTTTTTACTATGTTATTATTAGTTTCTGAAAGATATTTATTCATATTACTACTATTATTTTCTAGTAATACTAAATATTTATAAATGTCAATTAATGCTTCCTTTTCATCAATTGACTTAAAATAAACTTCAAGCTCCAAAAGTTCAGCACTTTTTACTTTGGAAATTTCAACTATTTGATCTAATTTTATTATTTCTAATTTTAATAAATTGTTGTTATGAATACCCCAGTCTTTCTCTTTCATTTCTGCAAATTTATTTTGACAACTTATTGTGTCTTTTTGAACTAAAAAAGTTTGAGCTATTAATAGATGGTAGTTATATAAATAATCAATATCAGCAAAGTGATTGATTAATATTTTTGATTTATCTAAATATTTATTAGCTTGAATTGGATTGTTTAATTTTAAGTTACAATCTACTATGTTCAAATATAAAACTAAATTATTTTCTGTATTGTTTAATTTATTTACTTCAAATTCAATTGTATAAAGTAAGTTTAATGCAGATTTATAATAACCTAAATACATCAAACTTGTAATTTCAGATATTTTGAAATCATAATATGAAGGAAAATTTTCTTGGCTAAAAGCTACTTTTTGTGCTTTTTTGTAATATTCAATAGCAACAATATGATTACCCAAAATACTATTTACATAAGCGTATTGTTTGTATAAAAAATCTAAATTATTATAATCTTTTAATTTATATTTTTCTTTGAATTTTATTGCTTCAGAATAATACTCTATTGCCTTTACAAATTTATTTTGCTTATACTGATTAAATCCTAATGATATATAAGAATCTAAAGCCCATTTATATTCTTCTGCTTTTTCTGATTCAGCAATAATTTGTTTAAATATTTTATCAGATTGAGTATAAATACCATTTATACCATACTTTTTAGCTTGGCTATATTTCAATTCATAATCAAATGCTTGAATTTTCAATGGTAAAGTTAATAATAAGATACTTATTATATTTAGTAAAAATATAGTTCTAATTTTTATTGTCTTCATAATATTTCCCCTGCTGTAGTTTTGATAATTGACTTCTACCGATTTTGTCTTTTGTATAGTACTCTTTTAATTTCATTCCTTTCTCATTTTGATTAAAAGGAAAAATTGTGTTATTGTTACTCAATAACCAATGAATATTACAACCTGAATTTTCTAAAGCTATATAAATAGAATTTGGTACATTATAATCAGTAT
>JBEICW010000618.1:0-1862 GCA_040383785.1 Ignavibacteria bacterium
AAATTATCAAAAAAGTAATATTAACAACTTAAAATCTAAAAATAAAAAGAACATTTTAAACTAATAAATTAGTTTAAAATACGTTTATATATTTAATTAATACAAAAAAGTAAAATCAAAAAAATGTTCACAGGATTAATCGAAGAATTAGGAAAAATCATTACAATTCAAAAAAAAGGTAATGGTAGAATTATCAAAGTTAAAGGTCATAAAATTTTTAGCGACTTGAAAATAGATGACTCTGTAGCAATAGAAGGAGTTTGCCAGACTGTTGTAAAAATAGATGGTGACACTTTTGAAGTTGTGGCAGTAGAAGAAACTTTACGTAAAACAAATTTTGAATACTTCAAAACTGGAAAAGCAGTAAATTTAGAAAGAGCTATCAGATTAAGTGATAGATTAGGTGGACATATAGTTCAAGGGCACGTTGATACCACTGGTGAAATTTCAGAAATAGTCAAAGAAGTGAATAACTATTTAGTTACTGTTAGTTTTCAGCATAAATACAGAAAATGGGTTATTCCTGTTGGTTCAATTTGCATAAATGGAATTAGTTTGACTGTAGCAAATGTTGAAGAGAATAAATTAACTGTAGCAGTTATTCCTCACACTTGGGATGTAACAACAATAGGAACTCTAAAAATTGGAGACAAGGTAAATTTAGAATTTGATGTACTTGGTAAATATATAGAAAATATGTTATTAAATGGGATTGTGGCTGAGAATTATTTGAGTACTTTGTCAAAGAATTATTCAACGCAAACTAATAACTCTAAATCAAATAATATATTAAATCAATACTATAATCAACCAGAAAATTGAATATACAACTAAAGTAAAATTTATACAACTAAAGTAATTTAAAGAATAGGATTCAAAATGCAAGCAACTGTAAAATATTTAGAAAATAATAGATTTTTAGGTACTAATTCATTAGGTATGCAAACCTACTACGACAACAACGATGGTGAGTTCGTACAAACTGCACCAACACCGATGGAAGTAGTTTTACAAGCTATGGGTGCTTGTTCAGCAATAGATATTATTTCTATTATTAAAAAGAAAAGAAAACAAGTAGCAGATTTGGAAGTAAAATTAGATGCTGATAGAAGAGATGACTACCCAAAAACATTTACAAATATAAGAGTAAAATATATTCTTACAAGTCCAGATGCAGAAGAAAAAGATTTGATTAGAGCTGTAGAATTATCACAAGAAAAATATTGTAATGTATCAATAATGCTCAAAGATGCAGGTGTAAACCTAACTTGGGAAGCTGAATTAGTAAGATCTTAAAAGCTATAAATTAATAAATAATTAGTAGTTAGTCATCTTTTATTAGAGACAAATTAGAGACAAAATATATCAATTTGTCTCTAATAATAGTGATTGTATTATATTATCTAAATCATAAGATTTTACCTAATATGATTTATCTATATTTTTGGGGAAGGTAAAATAACAACATTTCTTATTTGCACTACCACTTCAACGCCATTATCGGATTATTTACAGCAAATTGGATTTATATATTTTCACCCTCTAAATATAGTCTATCTGGTGAAATATCGATATTGCCAAACCATGTTGCTGTATTTAATGAAATTTGTACGTTCTTGAAATTGTTTATATCAGATAATACCTTATAAATATTATAAGATAAGTATTGATTAAAATCAAAAATTTTATGCTCACCATTATCATAAAACAACTCTAAGTGGTAGTTTTCGACTGGAATAATCTTTATTAATTTTGGTATATTCATATTGATATTATTTAAGAGGTTCAATCTGATAAATTTGATTACCCGTTACTGCTAATTCCCAATTCGCTTTTAATTCGTCTTTATGCAATTCAATCCA
>JBEICW010000619.1:0-1858 GCA_040383785.1 Ignavibacteria bacterium
ACCATAAAAATAATAGAGCAGGGTTTAGCTGGCAAAGTGACTCAATAGCAAATAGATTAGATGCTAAGATTAACTATTTGTTTGGAAATGGAATTACATTTTCTGCTCAAAAAAGAGTAGAAGTTAATTTAGAAAAATTTACAGTTAATAACTTTGATTTGAATGGCGGGGCAATTCATACAATTGCTGGTAGATTAGAAGATGGTGATACATTAAATGCAGACAAAGTGATAGATAATCAAGTGTTTTTTTCGACAGATTATGATGAAAATGGAAGACATTTATTTGATTTTGCAGAACCTAATTGGGCGATTTGGTCAAATAACAATAACCCATTCGGAAGATATATTTATGATAATTCCAAAAGAAATAAATCAAGCGGAAAGCCAGTTCTTATTTCAGACGAAGATATATTTATTAATTATAAAGTTGCCAGCCCACTAAAATTGCAATATGAAACAGTTATTTACACTTGGGGAATTAAAGGGAAAAATCCTAAATTGAAAGATGTAATTGTGGTAAATACTTTGATAACAAATAAATCAAATGACACACTTTTTGATTGTAATGTTAGTTCGATTAGTGATATAGATATAACGCCCAAAGATAAGTTGTTTCTCGGCACTAATAACGATAATTTGAAAATTATTAATTACAACCCAAAAGTAGTAAATCCAAACGATAAAATATTAATTAGTTACACAGATAGTAGCAATGTAGATGTGATTGATAGAAATGCAATTAATAACCCCAATTATGGATATTTATTTAGTAAATTGATTTATGGTAGTCCATTTACTGAGCAAAATAATGGATATTTAGTTCAGGAAAATAAAGAAGATATAAGCAATGATAATTTTCCAAAAATAAGAAGAGAGATAGTCAAAAATGGCAATGCTGGAATGATTGCAGTGGAAGAAGATATTTATCCAGAAATGGACTTTTTTAATAAAGAAAAAAGTGATGTAACAAATCCGAAATATTATGATTTTATCAATAAAGAAAATTACAAGGAAAGCCAGTTCCCGCAAGACATTCGCACGTTTATAACGAATGAAAAGTTTAATTTAGCACCAAATGAATCGGTTAGATTTATTTATTGCATAGGTGTAGCTAAATCGAGTTTAGAATTTACCGATAAATTGCAAAATCTGATCCTCAATCCCAAAAATAATGATATAGATTTGGTTACAACTACAATAGACGAAATTTACAATGAATTTGAGCAAATTACAAGTAGTATTTCTAATCAAAATTTAACAAAAACGAGAAACAACTTAGGTATTTACCCAAATCCAGCGAATAATGAAATTGAAGTCTTTTTTGAGTTTGAAATAGATAAATCACCAAATTTTGCCTACGAAATCAAATACATAATTCAAAATACAAATGGCGAGGTAATTGCTATTAACAAAGTAAAATCTAATAACTTTAGTTATTATGATAATGATAGTGATAACAGCATTTTAAACCCAAATCACAAAAAAGTAAAGTTTAAAGTTGATGTTTCAAAAATGCCAATTGGCTCATATATTTTGCGTACTGAAGATAGTTTAAATAATACATCTGTGAATAAAACAGACAAAGCAAAATATGCAAATTTTGTTAAGTTCCAAATTGTAAGATAAAAAGTATATAAAAAAAAGAAAAGTTTAAGAATGGAAAAAGTATATATAAAAGATAGGTTTGCTGACGAATTAAATATGGTATTGAAAAATATCAATCATAGTTTTAATTCTAATACAATTGGATTTACCCAAATAAGTGGCGAATCTGGGATAGGACGCACAACATTCTTAAAAGAATTATATAATTTATTACTAAGTAAATATCAAGAAACAGACATAGTAATCACAGC
>JBEICW010000620.1:0-1847 GCA_040383785.1 Ignavibacteria bacterium
GGGGTTTCTTCAAAGAACTTTTTATCCGAGATACTCTTGCGATATCACAAGTCATATGAGACAAGGCAGTGCCTTGCCTTGACAAAAGCAAAGAAACCACCTCTGTCAGCAAAGCCGACATCTCCGCCAGCGGAGAATATTTTGCACTAATTGCACTCAATTTCCCATTTTTTTATCAAAAACTTCACGATATTTCACGATTTTTGCCTGTTTTTTATATTTTTCAATGAACTTTCTTACTTTAACCATTCACCTCTAATAACTTACCTCTATCATATGACGCAGTTATTGCATATTTATTGTGTACAAAAAAAATAGGCAAAGTAAATTAATACTTTGCCTATTTAAATAATAAAAATTATTCAAACAATTATAATCATCACTTTTCTAAAACAAAGGTATTTACCATCAAATCATTTCCTTGAGAAATTGAAATGTTATAAACTCCGCTTAAAAAATCTTTTGTATTAATTTTGATTTTTAAGAAAAATAAGCTATATTTTTTCAAATACCATAATATATATAAAATAATTCGTAATTTTGCAGTTCTATATTATAACAAAATCCTAATATATCAAAAAATTAAATGAGATTATTAAATAAAGAGAAGTTAACCAAAATTGATTCGGTCGCTGTTATCACAATGGGCTGTGCAAAAAACCTTGTGGATTCAGAAAGATTTTCTGGATTATTACAAGCAAATGGCTTTAACATGATTGATAACCCAGCCAATGCTGATGCACTAATCATCAATACTTGCGGATTTATCAAAGCAGCAAAAGAAGAAAATATCCAAGTAATTATGGAGGCAGCTGACCTTAGACGCCGCCGTAAATATAAAAAATTAATTGTTACTGGCTGCCTTGCCGAAAGATATAACACAGAACTCCGCCAACAAATCAAAAATGTAGATTATTTTTTGGGTGTAAATTCGGACGAAACAATCCTAAAAATACTTAAAAATGACGAAAAATATGAGTTGATTGGTGATAGAATGATGTTTACACCTAAGCATTATGCATATCTAAAAATCTCTGAAGGTTGTAACCAGAAATGTACTTTCTGTGCAATACCACTAATGAGGGGAAAGCACCTTTCAGAGCCAATTGAGAAACTAATCAAAGAAGCAGAGAGATTAGCTGAAAATGGAACAAAAGAGTTAGTTCTAATCGCTCAAGACTCCACTTACTATGGCAAAGACCTATATGGCAAGAGGATTTTGCAAGATTTGATGGAAAGACTTAGCGAAATCAAAGGTATAGAGTGGATTAGAATTATGTACGCTTATCCTCGCTCGTTTCCTTTTGAAGTATTGGAAACAATGGCATCTAAGTCAAATATATGTAATTATATAGATATTCCATTGCAACACGCTTCTGATAAAGTTTTAAAATCAATGAGACGTGGTGTTACTAGAGTTGATATCGAGGAGATTGTAACTAAAATCCGTGCCGCTGTTCCAGATGTGGCTATTCGTAGTACATTTATTGTTGGCTACCCCAACGAAACTGAAGCAGATGTAGATGAATTATGCGATTTCTTAGAGAAAAATCAATTAGATAGAGTTGGTGTATTTACATACTCTCACGAAGAAGGTACTGGCGCTTATCCACTTGGCGACCCAATTCCACAATCAATTAAAGATGCACGTAGAGAGAGAGTTATGTTAACTCAACAAAAAATTTCTTTAGCGAAAAACCAAGCAAAAATTGGCAAAACATTTAGAGTTTTAATCGAAGAAAGACAAGATAATAAGTATATCGGCAGAACTGAATATGATGCACCAGATGTAGATAATACAGTAACATTCGAAACTGAAGAGTCATTCAAAATTGGTGATTTCGCAA
>JBEICW010000621.1:0-1814 GCA_040383785.1 Ignavibacteria bacterium
CGTGATATAGCTATGCAAATCGCTGCAATGAACCCTACTTTTGTTGATAGAAGTGCTGTTACTCAAGATGTATTAGATAAAGAAGTTGAAATTTATACTCAACAAGCTATCGAAGAAGGTAAAAATGCGGAAATCGCTAAAAAAGTAGCTTTAGGTAGAGTAGAAAAATATTATAAAGAATTTTGCTTAGTAGAGCAAGTATTCTTTAAAGATAGCACAAAAGTAATCGGTGACGTTGTGAAAACAATCTCTGATATGACTGGCGAAGAGGTAAAAATTAATCAATTCATTCGTTATGCAATTGGTGAAAATTAATTATTGATTTGAATTCAAAAGGCAATCTTTAAATTGAGATTGCCTTTTTTTTGAATTATATAGTTTAAGTTATATAGAATCACTCCTTTATTTGTAGTATATAAACAAATAACTTTAATCTTTTTAAATTTTACAATTATCTGGCAATTATGGAAAAACAATTAAAATACAAAAGAATATTTTTGAAAGTTAGTGGTGAATCCTTGATGGGGGAAAGTGAATTTGGTATTGACCCTATCGTAATTAGAAAATTTGCCGAAGAAATTGCCGAAGTTCATAATTTAGGTGTTGAAATTGGTATAGTGATTGGTGGTGGAAATATTTTTAGAGGAATACAAGCCGCAGCTCACGGTATTGATAAAGTAGCTGGTGACCACATGGGTATGCTTGCAACAGTAATTAATTGTATTGCTTTTCAAAATGCCTTAGAAGCAGCTGGAGTACCCACAAGACTTCAATCTGCAATAAAAATGGAGCAAATCGCAGAGCCATTTATTAGACGTAGAGCAGTAAGACACCTTGAAAAAGGTAGAATTGTATTGTTTGGTGCTGGTACTGGTAATCCATATTTTACAACCGATACTGCCGCTGCACTTAGAGCTATTGAGGTTGAAGCAGAAGTAGTTATCAAAGGTACAAGAGTTGATGGAGTTTATGATTCCGACCCAGAGAAAAATCCAGATGCTATCAAATATGATAAAATTACATATAGAGAAGTTATAGAAAAAAATTTAAGAGTAATGGACCAAACAGCGATCACTCTATGCTATGAAAATAATCTGCCAATTAGAGTATTTAACTTTAACGAAAATGGTAACTTAAAAAAATTAATTCTTGGTGAAGAAATTGGTACTTTAATTCATGCTTAATATTAATAATATTATATTTATATATTGAATTAACAAAAATCAAATAGAAAATTAAAATTATATATTTTAAATGTAGGATTGAGATTTATGGTGCAAGATATAATTACAAAAACGAAAGAACAAATGTCAAAAACTGTTGACTTTTGTGCATCACAATTAGGTAAAATTAGAACAGGTAGAGCTTCTACTTCATTACTTGACGGAGTAATGGTGGATATGTATGGCACTTTGGGACCAATCAGCAACGCGGCAAGCGTTTCTACTCCAGATGCAAGGTCAATCATTGTTCAGCCATGGGACAAATCGCTTTTATCTGCTATCGAAAGAGCAATACACCAAGCAGATTTGGGATTTAATCCTCAAAATGATGGTACATTATTACGCATTCCTGTACCGCCACTAACAGAAGAAAGAAGAAAAGAATTTGTTAAAATGTCTAAAAAAATAGCAGAAGAAGCAAAAATCGCTTTAAGAAATATAAGAAGAGACACAAACGAATCTCTGAAAAAGATTGAAAAATCTAAAGAGATTTCGGAGGATGATAGAAAAAAAGGCGAAGATGAAGTTCAAAAAATCACTGACCAATTCATCAAAAATGTAGATACATTACAAGAGAAAAAAGAAAAAGAA
>JBEICW010000622.1:0-1795 GCA_040383785.1 Ignavibacteria bacterium
AGAACTCCAATTGGTAAAATCGGTGGTGCATTGTCGGCTGTAAGACCAGATGATATGGCAGCGGATTTGATTAGAGAATTAGTAAGAAGAAATGAGTTTGATACAACTCAAATTGAAGATGTGATTTTGGGTAATGCAAATGGTGCTGGCGAAGAAAATCGTAATGTTGGGCGAATGGCATTATTACTTGCTGGTTTGCCGATAAATGTTCCAGGCGAAACGGTAAATCGTCTTTGTGCATCAGGGCTTGCGGCAATTGTAAATGCTTCACGAGGACTTAAACTTGGTGAAGGGGATTTGTATATCGCAGGTGGAGTAGAAAATATGACACGCGCACCTTATATTATGTCAAAATCATCAACAGCTTTTGGACGCGATTCTCAATTATTTGATACTTCTTTGGGTTGGAGATTGGTAAATCCAAAAATGAAAGAGATGTACGGAGTTGACCCTATGGGCGAAACTGCCGAAAATGTTGCAGAGCAATATAATGTAAGTAGAGAAGATCAAGATAAATTTGCATTAAATTCACAAATGAAAGCAACAAAATCAAGAGCTGAAGGTATATTCAAGCAAGAAATACACCCAGTAACTATACCAAACAAAAAAGGCGATATTATAGTTAGCGAAGATGAGTTTATCAGACCAGAAACAACAATGGAAAGTTTGGCAAAATTACAACCAGCTTTTCGCAAAGGTGGAAGCGTTACCGCAGGAAATTCATCAGGGCTAAATGACGGTGCAGCAGTGGTATTGATGGCATCAGAAGATGCTGTAAGTAAATACAATTTAAAGCCACGAGCAAGAGTAGTGAGTTCAGCAGTAGTTGGTGTAGAACCAAGAATTATGGGAATAGGACCAATCGAAGCAGGTAAAAAAGCACTTGCAAAAGCAGGAATATCGTTCGCGGACTTAGATGTAATTGAACTAAACGAGGCATTTGCTGCACAGGCATTGGCAGTAGTGCGTGGTTGGGGATTGGCAGATGACGATAGCAGAATTAACCCCAATGGCGGTGCAATAGCAATAGGACACCCACTTGGAATGTCTGGAGCAAGATTAGTAATTACAGCAATGAATGAATTAGAAAGACGTGGCGGCAGATATGCACTTTGCACAATGTGCATAGGAGTAGGGCAGGGCTACGCCGCAGTGATAGAGAGAGTGTAGGTTCGATAGGTGGTTAGTTCCATTTTGTAACTAACCACAAAATTAAATTGATAATAAATTTTAAGTTAAAGCGTATATTTCTAATATTTTAAAAACTAATTTTAATAATATGAAAATGAAAGTTAATAATAAAACATTGATAAGAAGTTATATTTGGAGGACATGTGAGTATTAATTCAAATCAACAGAGTGATAAAAGAATTCCTAATTTTGGAAAAAATATCGATCCAAGAAACGGTTTGGCAAAAAAAATCATAATATGGATGTTTGTTGGAGTTGTTGGCTTAATTTTACTAGATATTATATCTGGGTTTACATCTGTAAATAATGATGTAAATATAGACAACTCAAACACAAAAAATGTAAATGAAAATTATTCTGGAATAATTTCTGCATATCAAATATCATCAGATTATGAATCAAATGAAGTAGCAGCAGACCTAAAATATAGAGACAAAATCTTTAGAGTTTCAGGTGTAGTTGAAGAAATTAGTAGAAGTTTTACAGAAAAAATGATAGTAAGTTTAGAAGGATACAATTATAGAGAAATAAATTGCATTTTTTCTGAAGAGCACATTAATATTATTTCAAAACTTTACAAAGGGCAAAGTATTATAATTGAAGG
>JBEICW010000623.1:0-1794 GCA_040383785.1 Ignavibacteria bacterium
ATTAATATCAAATTTATTCTAAATCAAAGAAATAAAGAATTAATGATTAGAAAAATATATGGTGCAAGTAGTTTCGAGTTAATAAAAATACTAATCTTAGAAATAATAAATCTATTAGTGATTGGGATTATAATTAGTTGGGTTGTGTCGTTTTTACAATTAAATACATTCCTAAATTCATTTATTGATAATGTAGGGGTTCAAATTTCATTTTTTACGTTTAACACAGTTATTTTGATTTTAGTAACACTTATTACTTCTATAATTTACATAAATATAAATATTCGCAAATTACCAATAAAATTGATAAAGTAAATATCATTACAATTTGAAAAATATAGGTTTTGTGGCTTGCCCAAGAAAACCAAATCAATAAAACTGTAAAATATCTAAAAAATAACTACACATAGTTACAAATAACTATTTTTTACAATAAAAATTCAAAGAAATATAGAATTTTGTTATATTTGTTAATATTAGATTAACATTCAATAATAAATAAAAATAAATATGCTTACTCGCAATGAAATGAATGAATTTCTCCTAAACTTTGAGATGTTTAGAGACCTTACCGAAGATGAAAGATTTGAAATAATCGACCTATTAGACACCAAAAAATATACAAAAGGTGAGTATCTATTTGAGCAAAATGCAGAACGCAAAAGATTGTTTTTGATATACAAGGGTGATGTAGAATTGCAACGACTTAATCACTTGGGGCAATATGATACACTAACTTATTATCACAAAAATGACTTCTTGGGTGAAGGTGCATTGATGGATAATTATCCTCACTCGACTGCTGCCAAATCTATTACTGATTCTACAATACTTACATTAAATAGAGATGATTTTTATGATTTGATGCGTAAAAATACTAATTTAATTGTAAAATTAATCTCAACAATATCGCGAATTATTTCGCGTAGAATGAGACAATCTGCAACTCGTGTTACAGGTGTAGCCAGTCAGTATATTTCAGGTAAAACTCGCTTGGAACATGATTTACTGGGTTATAGAGAAGTTCCCGATGAGTCTTATTATGGAATTCAGACACTAAGAGCGATGGAAAATTTTAATATTACCGGCGTGCCAATTAGTCTTTATCCAAATTTAATTGTTGCTACTGCTCAAGTAAAATTAGCGGCAGCTTTGGCAAATTATGACTCAGGTGACCTTGACGAAACAAAGAAAAATGCAATTGTTCAAGCATGTGAAGAGTTGATTAGAGGTAGATTCCACATATATTTTGTTGTAGATTTATTGCAAGGTGGTGCCGGTACATCAACTAATATGAATGCAAATGAAGTAATTGCAAATAGAGCTCTGGAAATTATGGGATATGCAAAAGGTGAATACGAACATTGCCACCCAAATAGTGATGTTAATATGTCCCAATCTACTAATGACGTATATCCAACAGCATTAAAATTAGCAGTAATATACAACAACCAAAAATTAGTTGCTGCACTTGTTGAATTAGTAGATTCATTTAGAGCAAAAGCTAAAGAATTTGCAAATGTAATTAAAATGGGTAGAACTCAATTGCAAGATGCAGTTCCAATGACGTTGGGACAAGAGTTCGAAGCTTATGCAGTTACTCTTAATGATGAAGTAAAAAGACTTAATACAGTAGTAAAACACTTCTTAAACGTCAATATGGGTGGAACAGCAATCGGTACAGGGCTAAATGCAGATAAAGCATATAGAGAAAGTATTATCGGACACATGAGAACAGTAACTGGTTTGGAAATCAATGCTGCAACCAATCTGGTAGAATCAACCCAAGATACA
>JBEICW010000624.1:0-1785 GCA_040383785.1 Ignavibacteria bacterium
CTATAAGCAATAAGAAGTAAGCCACCTACTCATATACTCAGCCGTTATATGAAATGCCTTGCTGACGTGTTCCAATTGAAGTTCCGTGAAGGAAAAATAAAAAGAAAAAAGCCACCGCACTTTTAAGACGTAAATTTTTTATTGATAAATTTTTTAAATTCTTCATCTAAATCAAAATCTCTATCTTGTTTTCCAAGCATTATTCCTGCAACAAAAATCTCTTTAAATATTTTTTCTTCGTAATCTAATTTTTCAACTAAAATGTGTTCTGAATTTCTAAAAGGAATTTCCCAGTCTCCTCCGTAATCAACTTCGTCTTTTATTAGTTTTTGAATTTTTATAATAACTTCTTGAATTGGAGTTTTCATATTTTAGATTTTTTATAGTTTTTGTTTAATAGTTCTTCTATATCTGAAAATCGGTAGTAAATTTTTGCACCTACTTGCGAGAATGATATTATACCACTATCTCTCCATTGTTGAGCAGTTCTTTTGCTGATATTCATTACTTGCAAAAATTCTTGATTGTCTAAAAATACATCATTATTATATTGTATTTTTTTAAGTCTTTGCTCAATATTGTTAAGATGTTCAATAAAATTACCTATTGATTTTGCTTCGTCATTTGACATATTTCCTGTGTTCATAATTTTTCTATTTCTTGTTTAACATTAATCCAATACATAATGGCATCAATCCTTTCAGTTTCATTTGTGCTTGGTTGAGTTGGTATTGCTGCAATTATTTCATTAACTGCTATTATTGCAGACTGCTTGGCAAATTCTTTGTTTATTTTACCTCCCCAGTAACCACCGCACAATGGCTTGTATTTATCAATTAATTCAGTTGCTTTTTCTTTTGGTGTAGGGTTTTCTAATTCTATTTTTTCTCCCATAAATTCAAATGTGTTTAAGTTTTGCTTTTGTGTACTATCTGCTCTTTCATTAAAACAATGATTGCAGTATTGGTTAGATTGGTAAGATAATGCAGTAGCAATCATTTCTCTACTACAAAATCTACATTTATATTTTCCCATTCTTTTCTAATTTAATCATTTTTTTATAATTCATAATTATCTTATGAAACTCTGCAATTGAGTTCATATTCTGAACTGTTGGTTCTATTTTAGAAAATAACCCTTTTCGGTAATCTTCTGTTTGTTTACACAGACAAACTATATTTTGGCACTTATTACAAAATGTGCCGATAATTTGTGTTGATTTTATACTTTCCATCGCTTTTTTTCTTTTTGTTTTTCTGTTTAGTGTTTCAATTGGGCTTTATCGTAAATAAGTCGGCACTTCATATAACACGGGTTTGGCAAAATGGCTTTCCGACACACAAGCCAACGCACAAAAGCCACTTCGCCAAGCCCGAAAACGTTATGCAAACGTGATACGTTTTATTTAATTATCCAAATTTCTTTTCACTATCATCAAATCTGTTTCTTTCGTTTTGATACACGCCCTTGCAAGGCTGTTAAATTCACTCGCATTAGTTATGGTATGGTATCGCATACGTTTCCATAGCTCTGATGACTGATTAAAGAAGGGACTCTTCTCTTGCGTGTTCAAGTCTAATAAGTAATGGTTACTGCCGAGGTCGCACTGAATCAATGCGAACTCGGTTGTCTTGCGTTTAAGTTTCATCTTTCTTTTATCTGTTGTTTAATGTTTCTACCAATCTCCTCAGGCGTGTACACCTTGTCGGGCATAACAGTCTTTACCTTAAGTTTTAATTCAGATGCGATGCTTTCTTTAGCACGTCTTATCTGTTCAATAGTTGC
>JBEICW010000625.1:0-1774 GCA_040383785.1 Ignavibacteria bacterium
ATCTTTAATATTATATGAATTTACATATGCACCAAACTCACTTATTGCCTCTTCAAAAGCTGAATAAAAATGAATTGGATTTAATTCAACTGCTTGAATTGGATACCCCAATCTAGTTGCACACCATTTGGCTACCTTATCAACCTCACTTTGAAATACAGTATCACTATCATAATAACCCATTGGTGTCATACCTGGACTAAATGATGATGAGCCGACCCATATTGGAATTTGAACTGCCAATTTAAATTACCACCAAATTATATTATTATTATATTAACTATAAATTCTATATGTGTTATCATATGGTGTAAAATTCTTTTTTCTAATCATTGTTAATAACACTAAATCAATTTCGTCTACTGCACTTTGTTTAATTGCACAAATAACATTTAAAAATGTTTCCTCATTTGTTATGCAAATCTCATCTTCAATGTCAAGCTCATTAAAAATTAAGAGATTTAATATATCATCTAATACCGGTTCAATTGTTTTAATTACCTCATTATCATCAATCTCAGTTCCGTGTCTAAACTTACGAATATCAGAATGAGATGTTGCATCAATTTTAAATGATATTGTTACACTACCTTTTGTTTTAGTTAGCAACCTTTCGGTTATTAAATCTCTTAATTTAATCATATTATATCATTACCATTAATTAAAATATATAATCTTCAATTAAATTAATTATATTTTTTTCATGTTTAACAAACCAAGAATGAACATCAGCTATAAGTGCATCAGCTCTATCCTCTTCATCAGCGTTATGATTTTTATACGACCAGTCAAAAATAAATGACTCGGATGTTGAATAATTATAAAGCTCATCAAGCTCTCTACATCCATAAAATAATTCACTTACTTTATAACCGGATGAAATAAATCTATCTATATTCAAGTCTAAATGTAATGTTCTATCTGACCCACTATCTTCATATGCACCATATCCATCTTGGTAATCACTTTGTGGTATTATCATTTCATTAAATTCTTTAGTCTTAATTTGTTTTGCGTGTTGTCTATAATATGCTTGTAGTTTATTATTATTTTTATGGAATATTTCACTTAACTCAATTCCATCAAATAAACCAACCAATAGATTATCTTTTATATAAGCATCATTGTGCTTATCCATAAACTTATACATATCAGCTAACTCATCCTGTGCTTTTTCGTATAATTTAGAAGTCAAACTTTCATCATCATAGTATGTAGTCTCATATTCACCTCCGTAATCATCTCTATCATCCTCATCATCCCATTCATTTAATGCTTTACTTATTTCAGCTCGGATTGTTTTACGAACAAATAGTTCATCAATATTTGATGTGTTTTCTTTCTTCATTTTAGTTTTATCCTTAGATTTTAATACTTTCCATTCTTTACCTATTGACTTAAATAAATCAGAACGCTCGGCTTGTGTCATTCCTTTCATTGAACCTTGTGCTTTTAATCTAATCGTAAAGTAATCTTTATATTCTAAATTTGATACATCAATATCAGTATCCTTAGTTTTACCAGCTTCGTATATATTAATTAATTTCATATTTTTTATTCTCAGTTTGTCTCAATTTCACCATCTTCAGATATGCTAATTGCACTCCAGTTATCACTTATCACATCAAACGTATAATTTATGTATTCACCAGTGTGATGTTCTAGGTCTCCAAATCTAATATATACATCAAAAGTATCATAATCATAATCATCACTATAACTAACTGTTACAACCAACTCATATGGAATGTGTTCAATTGAATAATAATCCTTA
>JBEICW010000626.1:0-1772 GCA_040383785.1 Ignavibacteria bacterium
AAATTTACAGATAATGCAGATTTAGACCCTAATGAATGTGTAGATAATATAAGAATAATGAAATCAACTTGTTTTAAATTTGAAGTTGATGGAGGTGGAAATGCTTGGCTTGTACCTTGCAACTTGGATTATTGTTGCTGGGTTAATTTAAGAATTTGTAGAGATAATGAAGATAATATTACAAAGACCGTAACACATAGTAGTGGAAGTACTTACAATGAATGTATAAATCCAGCTTCGCATCCTTGTTCAAGTTATTGCTTTGATGAATGGATACACGCACCTATGAATATTAATATTGAAAATATAGATAAAAATAATAACGAAAATAAAATTAATAATGCAAAATAGGGTATAATTACAATGGAAAAATATGTTAAAAATTTAGTATTTATTATACTAATTTTAATATTTACTAATCCAATTCTATCCAATGAATATAAATGGAAACAAGTAGATAAAATGCCAGATAATTTAGTTTCAAACTATAACTGTTTGTTTGTTAAAGATAGCTTAAATATGATATTGGGAGGTAGTCGTAATTTTACTTACCCTATGACAAGATATACCACTAATGGTGGTATATCTTGGCAATTTGGTTTTGTAGATAGTAGTTTTATTCCTTTTTTAAATGCAAAATCAGTAGTTATAAAAAAAGTATTTTGGGGGGAAGGTAAAAATGTAATTGCATTTGCGGACTCTGGTTATTATTATAGAACAAATGATTTAATTAATTGGGAAAAGAAACAATTACCTATTCTTGATGTATATCTTATACAAGATGCTGATTTTGTTCAAAATAATATAATAATTACTTACTCAAATATTGTTTTTCAGTCAATAGATTTTGGTTATAATTGGGAAATAGTCTATAATCATAATTCTGCAGAAAAAAAAACTAGGTTTTCAAAATTAAAAATTCTAAACATAAGTGATTTTTTGTTTAGCAGTTTTGATACTCCATCAAGTCAAGAATATTATTTCAATAAATTTAAAAAAAATAAATGGGAGTTAATTTCACAATTACCTACATTTTTGAATACTTTAGATTTAATTGGAAGTAATATTTATTATACTAGAAATAATGTAAATGGTTATAATAATGTTTATCACTCAATAGATGAGGGTAAAAACTGGAACACAATATATTCATTAGATTTTAGCAAACATAACCGATGGATGAGCCCAACATTTTACAAAGATAGTATTTTTTCATTTTCTCAAAATGATAATTATATTTTTAAATGTTACGATATTTTTACAAGAGTTGAAATAGATTCTGGTTATAGTAACCTAAAACCTTGGCAAATTAAACTGTTGAGCAACATAGACTATAATAAAATGATATTAGCCAATGACCAAGCAGAAATTTATATTTATTCAAATGACAAGAACATCGGAGTGAGTGTTGAAAATACTCCTGAATTACTATATAATCCAAACAACACCCTCATCTTCCCAAACCCATCTTCAGAGAAAATTTCTTTAGACTTGGGTGGCGTAGAATTAGCAGATTTGGTGGTTTATGATATTCTGGGTAATGAGATTATGTCTATCCCAAATTACACAAACAAAAGCGAAATTGATATTAGCACTTTATCCAAAGGCACATACCTAATCAAAATCCAGCACGGCAATAATACAAAGACAGTGAAAGTTGTAGTGAATTAGGGAAGAAAATGGTAAATGGTTTATGTCAGGGTCAATGGTATTGACCCTTTTTTTTGTTTGAATAAATGTCGCAATACTGATGTCATAATGCTTAAATAACA
>JBEICW010000627.1:0-1770 GCA_040383785.1 Ignavibacteria bacterium
ACAGAAGGTAAATCTTGTGCTGACTCTTCAGTAATATCTTTTGAAGCAAAAGCAGCTCCCGCAATACCATCTTTACCAGTTGCAGAACCAACAATGTAAACAGGGTTTCCTGGTCCTTTCGCTTTTGCTGAAATAACTTTTTTAGTATCAATTAAACCCGCAGAAAATGCGTTTACTAAAGGATTTTGATTGTAAGAACTATCAAAGAAAACTTCTCCCCCAACAATTGGAATACCAAATGAATTTCCGTAGTCTCCAATACCTTTTACAACCCCTTTCACTAACCATTTTGTTCTATCAGAGTCAATATCACCAAAACGAAGTGAATTTAATTGAGCGATTGGTCTAGCACCCATTGTGAAAATATCACGATTGATGCCTCCAACACCTGTTGCAGCACCTTGGTAAGGCTCTAAAGCACTTGGGTGATTGTGTGATTCGATTTTAAAAACACAACCGATACCATCTCCTAAATCAACTAAACCAGCATTTTCTTCTCCTGCTTTAACAAGCATATGAGGTCCATCTTTTGGAAGTTGTTTTAACCAATAAATAGAATTTTTATATGAACAATGTTCAGACCACATTACTGAATAAACACTTGTTTCTGTGAAATTTGGTGTTCTACCCAAAATCTCTTTAATCATTTCAAATTCATCAGCACGTAAACCAAGTTCTATTGCTTGCTCAACAGTTGCTTCTTGTTGTAAGGTACTTTCCATATGATAATTGTAAATCGAATGCAAAAATACACATTCACAATGTGAAAAACTGAAATTAAAATTGAATTTTATTAACTATTTAGTCATAAAAAGTAACCCTAAAAGTATCTTTGAAAAACAATAGAAATGAATTTAATGTTCAACTACCAAACAATAATCATTACACTTGCAACAATCTACTTATTGTCATATAATTGGGGTGGAATTTCTGTTTATTCTAAAAAAGCCACGAAAATTCTATTTTGCTCCAAAATCTTAATTAGCTTTTCCATTTTTTATTACTTTTCGACATATCTGAATCTTGATAAAAAAAATGATTTATATGTTTATTATAATCAGGCACTCAAATTATATGATTCATTAAACGGAAATGCAAAGTCAGTCTTTTCAATATTAATAGGAAATACTCAAGAATATAAATCAATATTAAATCAACTGACATCTTGGAAAAGAGATTTTGATTATGGTATCCCAAATGACAATCAAACAATGATTCGAATTCATTTGAGTTTGATTTTGATATTTGGTAAATCAATTTTAAATCATCTATTGTTATTTCATTTAGTATCGTTTACAGCAATATTGTTACTAATCAAATTCCTTGTTAAACAATTAAATATTAGAAAAGAGCTCTTATTAATTTTATTCATCTTGCCATCCATTACAATTTGGTCTAATACCACCTTTAAAGAAAATATAGCACTTAGCATTCATACATTTATGATTTTTACTCTATTGAAAATCAATCAAAATTGGAGTTTAAAATATTTAATCACACTTGTTGTAGTATGCTTAATCCACATTGTAATCAAGCCCATTTATTTAATTGCCATTTTACCATATCTTCTAAGTTTTTTAATCTATAAAAGAACAAAAATTAAATATTGGTTAAATAGAATCATCATCGTTGTAATTATTGTCACATCCGTAATTATTTCTTTATCGTTTAACCACTCGGATATTGAAAAAGATGAATATAAATACGGCAATAAATTCAACTTATTCAAAATGATAGAATACAAACAAGACGACTTTTTTTATGAAGCGT
>JBEICW010000628.1:0-1745 GCA_040383785.1 Ignavibacteria bacterium
AAATTAAAAATAAAGATTTATGAATAGTGGTAAATTACGAGTTTTACATTTAGAAGATGATGATTTATATTCTGAATTAGTCGAAAGTAGGCTTGTGCCAACTAATAAATATGTAATGTCCAGCAGATTTACTACTAATGAATTACTTGTAGAAAATCTCATTCACAATTCTTTTGATATTGCAATTCTTGATATTACGATTTATAATAGAGAATGTGATGAAGTAATTGATTTGATTAGGACTTACAATCCCAAAGCTATGTTAATGATATTAACCACTACTATAGATGGCAAAATATTACAAAAATATCTTAATTATGGTATAAAAGTAATTGTTAGCAAAAAAAGCTTGAAAAATGATTTACTAAAAGGCATTGACAGATTGGTAGCTGGGAAGGAGTTCCTTTCGCCTGTAATTGAAAAGTATTTAGATAATTTTTATAAAACAAACCAAAAATATGATATTATTAATGAACAACTGCCACCAAGGTTAAAACCAATTTTATTTAGCATTTTGGAAAGAAAAACAACTGAAGAAATTTCTATTGAACGTAATATTAAACCTGAAACAGTTAGAGATTACCTCAAAGAAATAAAGTCAATAATAAATATGAATATTTCAGGCAATAATAAATTATTTAATAAACATACAAAAATTACTGATTACAAAGAGCTTTATACATTTTTTGATTCTTAAGTCCATTTACAAACACATCATGTTTCACATTAATTTAAAATTTCTATATTTACCCTTACTTATAATTATATTTAATTATTTCTCCCTTAAATCTGATGATTTGGGTGAGATAGTTAATTTTATGAATAAAGCAAGTATTGCTCTCAGTTCTGGAATAAAAAATGTCAAATCTAATCAAGATACTGTAAAACTCTTTATTGATGCTGCATGGGAAGGGCAATACAAAGACCCTATAGTTGCCCTAAAAATAATAAACCATGCAAATAATATTTTAAATCCAAATAATTACGATACTAATAATATCAATTCTAATGACTTGAAATACAAAGGAAAAGTATTATCAATTAAAGCAAATATGCATTATATTTTATGGGAATTTGATTCTTGTTATCATTATTATTCGCAATCTATGTATTATAGACTAAAATCTAATGATATTTATGAAAAAATCTGGGCTTACAATAATATTAATACTTACTTTAATCACGTAGGTCAGATTGACTCTAGTATGTATTATCTCAAGAAGGCACTTTTGGTTATAATCAGTCATACCAAGGAAGAAAATTATAATTATTTGAATTCTAAAGTATACCAATTAAATGTAAATAAAGTAAATTACGATTTTGGATATTTAAATACTTACAGAGAATTAATTGTAAATTTTAGCGGAGCACTTGCTTATTTAAGTGATAATGATAAATTTCAAACAATTAATCGTTTCCGTGATATCTCAAAATTGTTTGTAGAATTAGGTTTGTCATCAAAAAAGCATAATGGTCATGATTTAGATTATTCAAACAAATACTTTAATTTACTTTTTATGATAAATGTAAGTGCTAAATTAGAAGATAATGAAAGTATTAATTTTTATAATTCATTTATTGATGCTGGGAATTATAATGGGTTTAGTGGTAATAAAGATGAGTTTAATAACTACATTATTTTTGATAAATTAATTTTTCTGAGATTAATCCCAGAAATTATAGAAAGTCCAAGCAAAATCAAAGATTACAAATCACCTAATCCTCGCATATTTCAAAATCCTTTA
>JBEICW010000629.1:0-1741 GCA_040383785.1 Ignavibacteria bacterium
ACGGCTGGCACACTCGAAAATCCCGAAAAAGAGATTTGTTTGGTTAATTTAGAGGGATTGGACTGCTTTACTTTTGTAGAAGCTGTAATTAATATCAATCGATTAATAATAGACCAAAGGTATAATAGCGATAGTTTGTATGATTATGTGCAGCAGACAAGATATAGAGTAGGAGCCGACTTAAATAATTTAAAATATACAGATAGATTACATTACACAAGTGAATGGCTACTTCAAAACGGAACTTCTCAAAATGAGAAAAATAGTTTGTTTAAAGATATTTCAAAAGAATTGGGTGGTGAAAAGATTAAATTTAATTTGGGATTTATGTCTCAAAACACCAAATTTTATCCAGCATTGGTGAAATATCCAGAATACATTCCAATTATAGAAAAAACAGAAAAGTATATAAATTCTAAAGAATTTTATTATATTCCAAAAGATAAAGTAAAATCAATTGAAAGCAAACTTAAATCTGGTGATATAATCTTAATAGCGACCTCGAAAAAAGGTTTAGATTACTCACATTTGGGTTTTGCCTACCGCGAAACAGATGGTACAATGAGACTACTCCACGCCTCCACCAAACAAAAAGAAGTAATCATAGACAAAACCATTTCCGAATATTTAGCCCAAAACACCTCTGCCACAGGAATAAGTGTATTGAGAATGGAGTAGGGTTGGGATTTTAATTAAATGAAGAGGTGACCGACTGAGACTGTACAAAAAAATCAAATTGCTTATTTATTAAATCTTTTTGTGAGGCACATTTTTGCGGTAATCTTCGCCCCATTTTGCTAATTCGTTAATTAATGGTTGAAGTGATTTACCAATTTCAGATATTGAATATTCTACTGTAATTGGTTTGGTGTTTAATTCTTTTCTTGCGATTAAATTATTTAACTCTAAATCTTGTAATTCTTTTGATAACATTTTTGCACCAATACCATCAATTTCTCGCATCAAATCCATAAATCTTAATTTATCACCCTCTATAAGCGTACCTAAAATATGGAATTTCCATTTGCCAGATAATATACTCATAGAATCACTTATTGCTTTCATCCTCACTTGGCAAACGTTTGTATTATTTATATTTGGTGTCTTTTTCATTGTAAATTTTTATTTTATTTGAAGTTTTTTACCTAAGTTAGTTTCTTATATGAAACTACTATCTGAAATGAAACTGATAGTGTTTATTAACGAAACATCTATTAATTTTGTGTAGATATAAATTGTAAATCTAAAAATCTTATTTATTGATTTAATCAATTACATTATTCTATTTTTTTAAAATAAAAATAAATATGAAAATTATATATAAAATTCTTTTGTTTACCTTATTAATAACAAATACATTACATTCACAATCTCAAAAATCTAAAACTATGAATAATACTAATAAAAATCCTCTAATATGCGACCCGATAGAAGGTGTTTGTGGAGTGCCTGATAGTGCAAAATCAACTAATATAAAAAATGCTAAAACAGAAAAGCCTTATGAAGAAAAACCTATTAAAGTAATCTACTTCACTGACCCAATTTGTTCGAGCTGTTGGGGTATAGAGCCGCAGTTACGAAAATTAAAATTAGAATATGGAAATAGCATTGAAATAGAATACAGAATGGGCGGTTTATTGCCTGATTGGAGCTATAATAAAGGCGGAATTAGCAAACCCTCTGATGTTGCAAGTCATTGGGACGAAGTTAGTCCATATTATGATATGCCTATTGATGGCGA
>JBEICW010000630.1:0-1737 GCA_040383785.1 Ignavibacteria bacterium
AAACGAGAATTTGTGCCTATTATAATATTCATTAATTTTTGTTTTAATTAATGTCCGCAACTACATTTTGGAGTTGAGTTTATATTTTGCATATCACTTCCATCAAAATATGAATTTGTACCAAAAGTTTCCCAGAAAAACTTAGTGCGTTTTTTGTCATAATTGCCAACTTCGTTCATTGTATTGGCATCAAATAATCTACCGTTAATCATTGTGTGTGTTATAGATTCGCTATTTTGGATATTCTCCAATGGATTTTTCTCCATTATCACCAAATCAGCTAATTTACCTTTTTCTAATGAACCCAATTCTTTGCCCATTCCAATATATTCTGCTCCGTTCATAGTAGCCGAGCGAAGTGCTTCCATTTCTGTCATTCCACCTTGTTTTAACATCCATAATTCCCAATGAGCCCCAATTCCTTGAATTTGTCCGTGAGCCCCAAGATTTACCTTAACTCCTGCGTCTGTAAGTTTTTTGAGTGATTTTGAAATTAAAATATGACCATTTTCATACTCTTCGTCTGGTATCATAGTTCTATGACGAGAGCGAGAGTCGATTATATCACGTGGTGTGAAATTCAATAATCTCTCTTTTTCCCATACATTAGTTTTTTGATACCAATAATATTCTCCACTAACACCACCATAACTAACAATAAGCGTTGGAGTGTTTGCAGTTTTTGATTTACCCCAAAAGCCCAAAACATCATCATAAAGCGGAGCAACTGGAATATTATGTTCAATACCTGTATGACCGTCTGCAATCATTGACATATTATGGAAAAAGTGCGAGCCACCCTCTGGCACAACTATCATTCCTAATTGACGTGCAGCCTCGATAACTTGTTGTCTTTGCTCACGTCTTGGTTGATTATAACTTTTTACAGAAAATGCACCAAAAGCTTTTGTTCTACGTAAGTGAGAAAGGGCATCATCAAGACTATTTACAGTTGCTTTGAAATCACCATCAGCACCATATAAAATCACCCCAGTAGAATAAACTCGGGGTCCAACCATATTACCTGTTTTAATCATTTCCGATTGTGAAAATACCATTTCAGTATTTGAAGATGGGTCATGAGTAGTAGTAACACCATACGCTAAATTTGCATGGTATTGCCAATGTTTTTGTGGACTAAGACCATATCTAAATGTTCCCAAGTGAGCATGTACATCTATTATACCAGGCATTATCGTTTTGCCATTGCAATCAATTACTTTTGAATTTGTAGGAATTGTTAAATTTGTTCCGATTTCTTTAATTCTATTATTTTCAACGATTATAGTACCATTTTCAATTACTTTGCTTGATTTATCCATTGTGATAATCCTTGCATTGGTTAGTGCGATAATACCCTCTGGAACGTCTGTTTTAAGCACTAAATTAATTGGAATACCAACTGTATCTAATGGTGGTAATTCTGATTTGCTACCTTCTAAAAACTTAAATCTACTTGTCAAATCATTTGCAAAATATTGTTCGCCAAGTGTCCAGCAGATAGTTTTTGAGTTTTTAGTCCAATGCAAATTAATACCAGCGTCTTTAGTTAATGGTGCCACTGGCACTGCAGTAGTTGAAGCCGATAAATCAATACTATTGCCACTTTCAGGGAATACAGCTACGTAAGCTTTGTGTAACTCATTAAATGCAATCCACTTATTATCTGGAGATGGCACAAATCTATTTGTGTATTTTGAAGTGAAGTGAGTGCGTTTATCATTACCTGAAAGATTT
>JBEICW010000631.1:0-1734 GCA_040383785.1 Ignavibacteria bacterium
ATTAAAATAGTGAAGTTAATATTTTTAATAAACGATTTCTTCTGCAATCATATCCGAAGCTTCTTTATTCATTAAAACTTCTATTATCTTCAATGCAAATGGAATACTCGTACCCAAAGCTTGGCTTGTAATAATATTGTCGTTATATACTACTTTCTCTTCTAAATAGTTATGGTTTGGATATTCTGCCTTTAAACTTGGGAAACCAGTATATGGTGTATTTTCGTTGATTATTTTTAAATCAATCAAAATCGAAGGAGCTGCACAAATTGCTGCAATCAAAACTTCTTTGATATAATTACTTTTGATGATATTTCTAACAATATCATTATTTCCTAAGTTCATTACACCATTGCCGCCACCAGGCAAAATTATTACATCAAATTCATCTTCTTCACTCAAACTTTCAATTAAAATATTTGGAATAATTTTAACCCCACGTGAGCAAGTTACAATCTCATTATCTCCAGCTATTTTAACGGAAAAATTTGCTCTTTTTAATAAGTCTATAGTAGTAATTGCCTCGGTTTCTTCTGTTCCATTAGCAATAAAAATAAGTGCTTTTTTGCTCATTTGAAAATAATATTTAATACTTTTAAAATGTATTCGGAATAAAAATTATTTTATTTTTTGTACTTTCTTATTACTTATAGAATTTTGAATTTATAATCTATTGTAAAAGTAAGTAATTTAATTGATTTATTCTTTATATATTTGTAATCAATAAATTGTAAAATTTAAAATATTTTTTGATAAAAATGAAAATATGATAATTTTTATTAATTATTGATAATGTTATAACAAATAAAACCGATAAATAGATATTGTGTTTCATGCAATAAAATAATACATTAAAATTTTATTACATTTCAATAGAAGTTTAAAAATAAATTTACTATTTAAATTAACTAAATAAATTCACTAAAAAGTATTAATGTCTTTAAAAGAAGAAATAAAAGAAGCCGAACTATGGTTAGACAGAGGAGACCAGTTTGTTTCCCAAGATAACCACGAAAAAGCAATTGAATGTTATACTAAGTCAATTAGTATAAATCCAAGAAGTGCGTTTGCATATTTTAAAAGAGGAAACTCATTTTATAAACTTAAAAAGCTCAAAGAAGCACTCACCGATTATAATAATACTGTAATGTTAAACCCAGGATTTTCTTTTGCCTATTATAAAAGAGGTTCAGTCTATTTAGATGGAAATCATTATGAAAGAGCTATAGAAGATTTTACCAATTCAATCAAACAAAATGACGAGTTTGCATTTGCCTTCTATAAAAGAGGACTTGCAAATATGTATATAAAAAATCCAACGCAATCTATAAAAGATTTTGGCGAATGTATTAGATTATCACCAAAATACTATTTGGCCTATCTTTATAGAGCAAACAAATATTTTGAATTAAAAGAATTTGATAACGCAATAGAAGACTATTCTAAAGTAATAGAAATTGAACCCAAACACGAGAGAGCCTATATTTCAAGAGGAATTGCATATAGCAATACCAAAAGACTAAATGAAGCATTGGCAGATTATTCAAAAGTAATTGCATTAAACCCAGAATCTGTTGTTGCTTTAAATTACAGAGGATTAATTTATTCTAAACAAAAGTCATACGAAATAGCAATATTAGATTTTAATACATTACTTAAGCTGAAACCAAATCTACCTGAAGCGTATAATAATCGTGGAATATGCAAATATGCGCTTAAATTATGGTCAGACTC
>JBEICW010000632.1:0-1695 GCA_040383785.1 Ignavibacteria bacterium
ACAAAGCTTTCATTACTTACAATTCAAATACAGATTACTTGAATATGCTTGAAAATAAATTTGGTTTAGTGGCCAGACAAAATATGGAAAAAACTTTACAAATTAAGTTAAAAAGAAAATTATTGGGTGACTAATTAATAGTTTGTATAATACAATGAGTTATTCTTTGGCCGATAGAGGATTGAATGAAAAAAGCACTTGTAATTACTTGGGAAAAATACCAAGACCATGAATTGATTTATCCATATTATTCCTTAATGGAGCATGGGTTTGAAGTTGATATTATGGCAAATAAAGTTGGAAAAATTTGGGGAAGTTTAGGTACTCATATGCCCTGTACTCGTGAAACTTCTGAATTTGAAAACTTAGAGAATATTGAAAAGGCACTCGACGAATATGAAATTTTATTAGTTCCTGGTGGAGTCAAAGCTTTAGAGAAAGTAAGACAAGAAAAGGGAGTTCAGGAATTTATCAGACAGTGGGACAGCAAAAAGAAAACTATTTTTTGTATCTGTAATGGAGCACAACTTTTAATTTCATCCAAAATATTAGCTGGACGCACATTGTCAGGTTACTATTCAATTGGTGTTGATATTGAAAATGCCGGTGCTACATATGATAGAAGCCCAGTAGTTGTAGATGAGAATATAATCTCATGTCCACACTATGACTTTATGGGATTATGGCTCAAGACAGCTTTTAAAGTACATGCAAATAGAGTCTCATAACAGAAATATTGTTAAAAAACCTTGGGGTTTTTAATACTTAGTTTATTAATCTTAAAAAGTTGCATTATGGGCTTTATTCATAGCCAGTAACCAATCCACCTCTATGCATTGTCATTCAAAAAAAACTACTGGATTGATTGTTTTAGATGGAATTTGTGAAGTTTCTTTTTTAAGTGAAAAAAAAATATTAAATAGTTTGAATAAAATTATGATAAGAAAAGGTTTGTTCCACTCAACTAAGTCTATAAGCGAAAATGGAAGTATTGTTTTAGAAATTGAAACTCCAAAAGACAAATTTGATTTAGTGCGCTTGAAAGACAATTATGGAAGAGAAGGCAAGCCATACGAAGATTCTTCACATTTTATTGAAAAACAAAATAGCTGTTTATGGATAGAAGACACTGATAAAACATACAATTTTGCAAATAGTTTATTGAGTTCAATTAGCGTCAATTCTATTGACTTTTTTTACAATATAAAAAAAAATGAAAAAATTATTTTTTTAAATGGCGGAATTATGGACAATGAATCAAAATATATAATTTCTGCAGGAGATATAGTAGAAAATCAAAATATTTTACAGATAATTGAAGTATTCAAGAAAATAGATAAAGAAACAAAAGTACTTATAATAGGAAAAT
Source organism: Ignavibacteria bacterium (assembly GCA_040383785.1). Classification (GTDB taxonomy): domain Bacteria; phylum Bacteroidota; class Ignavibacteria; order Kapaibacteriales; family UBA2268; genus JBDNHS01. The sequence continues at coordinate 1,370 of JBEICW010000632.1, forward strand.
AACAATGAATAAATCATCATACCCGTATAGAATTAAAAGATTTTCACAAATGCAAAAAGATTGGAATTTAGATAAAATTCATGACCTTATGCTTTCTCATACTCCAAATGAACAATTATTAAAAGAATTTAAAAATAGTGTTATGCAATATATTGCAAAATCTTTTTATTTCGATGTTACTTTTGATGAAAATGAGTTTTTAAATAGGCTGGAATCTAATAAAAACATCAAAGATAATATAACCCCTAACGGAGCTGTTGTTCCAAAAAAAGAATATCAGCTTGAATTTAATCTTGTTTTGAGGGCTTGGACTAAAATTATTTATG
>JBEICW010000633.1:0-1654 GCA_040383785.1 Ignavibacteria bacterium
CCTCTCCAAAATTTATTTTGTGGGGAGAATATATATAATCTCGGCAGGGGTTTCTTCAAAGAAGTTTATTAAAATCATTAACCATTTACAATTAAAAATTTATCATTTTCATATTGACGCAATTACTACGTAATTATTGTGATACTTTATTATTTCTAAAACATCCTATACTCGTGAATACGCCTACTTCATTTTCATATTTACTAAATTAAATTTTAATTTCTTAAATTCCAAAATTAAGATAGAAAGACAAAGCAGATAACCATAAAACCATAGTCAGAAATAAATCAATTGCAGATACAAAATTAAAATTTAATTTATTTATTTTAGAATAAATTTTGAGATATCTTTGTAAATTTTTCTTGTTAAAAAATGTATAGCTATCAAATAATAAATTAAATAGAATAATTGTTAAAATTATAATACTATAAAGTATTTCAAAATTCAATGTTTTGTAAAATAAGAAATAGATTATTGGAATTAATTTAAATAATATTCCAATATTTGTGAAGTATATATTAATTGTAATTTTATTAAAAAAATTTGAATCATTATTTGATAATAAAATACTATTCATTGAATATAACTGAAATGCTATAAGTAATACAATTCTTGTATGTAATTTGCTGATATTCATATCAATTAATTTATAATTTTGAATAATTTAACACTAGTCGAATATTGTGTTTTATTATTTTATATGTGGTGGATAATTTGGGTAGCTACAAAAAAATGGCTGGGAAAACCAGCCATAAATTCAAATAATTTCAAATTAAAAAAGATATTTTGAAAAATCAAATTATCTTCTTCTTGCTCTCATATTGTTTTTTGGTAATGAGTTACCTTTTTTGTTCCCAAAACCGCCACCATTAATAAAAGGATTTACAGGTTTTAAAGCTGGTTTTACTATTGGTTTTGCTTTTGCATCAACTTTTTTTTCTGTATTTAAGTCTTTATTTGGTGTTGTATCTTCAGAATTTACTGAATTAGGATTATTTGTATTTTTGTCAACAGTGGATTCCATATTTCTCCTTGTTTTACCTTTCATCACTTCTAATCTTTTGTGATAAATTTGATTGTCGAATTTCTTTTTTGCGTCTTTTTTTGTTTTTATAGATTTAGTAGAGTCTTTATCTAAGCCAATTAGTGCATAAATTTCAGCTCTTTTTAGTTCTAAAATGCTTTTTCCAGCCAATAAATCCAAATTTACTGCTCCAATTGCATACCTAACTATTCTAAGTGTTGGGCAATTAATTTTTGCAGTCATTTTGCGGATTTGTCTGTTTTTCCCTTCAGAAATATAAAATTCAAGCCATTTGGTTGGGATACTTTGTCTAAACCTAATTGGCGGATTTCTTTCTGGCATTTCTAATTCTTTAGGTAAAAAATTAACTTTACATTTAGCAGTTTTGTAATCTTTTCCTTTGATATTTAGAACTACACCATTTTCTAAAGTATTTAAATTATCTCTTTTAGGAACATTTTCTACTTGAACATAATATACTTTTTGAGTTTTAGATTTAGGACTAAGTATATGATTTTTCAAGTGATTATCATTAGTTAGTATTAGCAACCCCTCACTATCATAATCAAGCCTTCCTACAGGATAAACGTCATTAGGTACTTTAAAATAATCTTTCAAGCATTTTTTATC
>JBEICW010000634.1:0-1650 GCA_040383785.1 Ignavibacteria bacterium
AAATTTACTAACTATGGTCTATTTACGATTGTAATCTCTATCCTTCTATTTTTTCTTCTACCTTCATCCGTTCTCGCATCAGCAATTGGCTTTCTATCTGATTCACCACCAGCTAAAATTCTTCTTGAATTAATACCTTTGCTTTGCAAAAATCTGAGTGCATTTTTTGACCTCGCATACGACCTTGCTTGCTTTTCATCTGCTGTACCGATATTATCTGTATGTCCTACGATTTGTGCATTTGTATTTGGATTTGCTTTCATATAATCGGCAAGTGCAGTTAGATAATCCTTCATATCTTTTGAGAGTTCAGTCGTAGTAGAATTAACATACGAAAATACTCTTGAAGTATTTAATTTAACATCTACCTTTGCAATAGGAACTTCTTCTTTTTTCTCTTCTGCTAATTCTTTAGCAAAAACAGGTTCCTCACTAACTTGCTCTTTTACTTTACCAGCTTCTACTAAATTAATACTATTAGGTGCCACTAAGTCTTGTTTAATAAATGCCTCGCCAGTAAATCCTCTATCATCAGATGCTTTTGCATAGGCCTCTGTTGGTGTTACATAATTTTCATCAAATTTCAAAGTATCATATCTAACTTCATCTACACCAATTTTAATAGTTACTCCACCAGCAGCCATAATGGTGTTAATATTTGGTGAATTAGTAATGGTAGTGCCGGACGTAGTTGGAAAAGTTTGGTCCCCAAAAACATTTTGTCCAGAAGAAAATGATATAAACGGCGCCATTTTAATTCTAAATAAATCTTCTACATCAGCTACCAAAAACTCAAAACCTAAGCCACCTTGAAAACCAATTCTATTCTCAACATTTTGAACTACATTTTTGCGTACTTGACTAATATCCGAGATATTTTCGAGTGAGGTATAGTGATTCAATGTATTAGTCTGTCTAAATTCATAAATGGGTCCACCATATACATACCAATCATTAAATGGTAAACTAAATCTAAATGACGGAGCAATGGAAACATAACTCATTAATCCATTAATTTGGTAATTTTCTTGATTTGCCAAATTCGAAGATTCACCCAACATATCTATCATTCTATTTTCTACTGCATTAATTTTAAGGGTTATACCAAAATATTCTTCCTTAGGCAGATATTCAAATACAAAACCAAAATTCAGACCATAGCCAAAATTACCGCTATAATTTATGAGAGGATTTACCAATGAATCATAAGGAAAAGATGGGTCAACCAATGACTTAAAAGTTCCAAAATAATAGTTCACATTACCACCACCACTTATCCCAAACCAAAAGTCGGAATAGCTACGTGTAATTTGAAGAGTATCTTCATTATTCAATACCTTATAGTCGGCAATATTGCCTGTTGGTGTTTGACTATAAAGTTTAATTGATAATAAAAATATAAAAATTATTAATATTTTAGATAAAATATTGATTTTGTAGTCCTTGTTTGTTATTTATTTAGAAAATCACACTAATTTTCTAAAGTTTTAAGTATATTTACCGAAATATATGGAAATTCTTTAAACACCTTATTTATATTAGTAAATCTTTCCGTTCTTTTATAGATTTATACAAAATACATACCAAAATATTTTTTAAAAATTTCAGATAATAAAACTATAAAAATACAAAAATAAGTAATGGAAATTA
>JBEICW010000635.1:0-1649 GCA_040383785.1 Ignavibacteria bacterium
TAAAATTAACAATAAAAATGCAAATTCCAAGTTTAAAAGATATTTTACAAGCTCACCATTTAATCAAAAGTCAAATAAATAAAACTCCAATTTTAACTAATAGTTATCTGAATAATCTAACTGGAGCAAATATTTATTTTAAATGTGAGAATTTTCAAAAAGTAGGAGCATTTAAATATCGTGGGGCAACTAATGCAGTTTTAAATTTAATAAATCACGGCTACAATGGAGCGGTAGCTACCCATTCGTCAGGTAATCACGCTCAAGCTTTGGCACTCGCAGCAAGAGTAAATGGACTCAATGCAATAATTGTTATGCCATCAAATTCTCCTAATGTAAAAGTTAATGCTGTTAAAGGCTACGGTGCAGAAGTAATTTTTTGCGAACCAAATATAAAAGCAAGAGAAACTACACTTAATCAAATTTTAGTAGATAGGGAAGCGATATTCGTACACCCTTATGAAAATCCAAATGTAATAGCAGGGCAGGGGACAGCAGCATTAGAATTAATTAATGAAGTTAATGATTTGGATATTATAATGACTCCAATTGGAGGTGGTGGACTAATTTCTGGAACTGCAATTACTGCTAAAGAAATTAGTGCTAAATCTAAAGAAATCAAAGTGATTGGGGCAGAGCCACAAATGGCAAATGACGCTTTTATTTCTTTTATAAGTAAAGAAAGAGTAAAAGATTTTACTCCTAATACCATTTGTGATGGATTAAGAACAACAATTGGAGAAATTAATTTTGAAATTATGAATAAATATCTCGATGATATTTTACTTGCCGATGAAAATGAAATAATTTCTGCAATGAAGCTAACTTGGGAAAGAATGAAAATTATTATTGAGCCATCTTGTAGTGTTCCGTTGGCAACCATTCTCAAAAATTATGATACTTTTGCTGGAAAAAAAGTAGGCGTAATTCTTTCAGGTGGTAATATTGATTTGCAAAATTTGCCATGGTAAATTAAACTTTTATATAATTTTACATAATTTTATAAAAGTATCAAATAATATATTTTAAATTAATTTCAGTATTTTATCAATTGTGTATTATTAATTTTGTTAATTTCACATAAATTAGTTATTTTAGAAATATTATATTTTAAAATTAAAATAATAAAATAATTGAGGCAAATTTATGTATAAATTCTTAAAATCATATATACTATTGGTAGTATTAGTATTAGCTTTGGGAAGTACAAGTTGTGAAAATAATTCTATTACGCCAGAGGCAAAATTAACAACTATTCAAGATCTTGAAGTACAGCCTGGATTCGCTTGGTACAGAGAAAAAAAGGCAAATTATCAATCAGATTCAACAATTATAAAAGAAATTAAAAACATAGAAATTAAAGACAAAATTTATTTATTTGTAAAACCATCTTGTAGTTGTATTGGTACACAAACAACTTTTCCAAGTTTTATGAGAATTTTAGAAGACGCAGGAATTCCTAGTGATAAATACGAATTGTATTTTATGAGTGGTGACAATGATAAACATCCATATCAAACTTCATTACAAATAACTTCATTACCAAGTTTCTTTGTAAAAAAAAGCGATAAATTTTATTCAATAATAGATACAATGAATAGTAAATTTAATACTAATCCGACTATCAAAATTGAAGAAATATTTGTAAA
>JBEICW010000636.1:0-1635 GCA_040383785.1 Ignavibacteria bacterium
CAATAAAAAAAATATATAATGAATATAAATTAATGATTAGATTTGTAAAAACTCATTGTATTTAATTTTTATAATTGAAATTGCTTTTATAAGCAAGACAAATTCAATAAAAATTAGCAAATTTCGTTTAAGTGTCATTATGAAAAAAAATAATTATGAAATAGTTAAATGTGAAAATTTAAAACATTTTTTATTATATACATTTCAAAAATAATTTTAAATTAAATTTAATGAAAAAACTTATAATTTATATAATTGCAACCCTAGTTTTTAGTATTGCAACTTACTCACAATCTTCAATAAAAAAAAGCGAACTTCCTCAAAAGTTAGGTATTTATCTAAAAGCAGATAAAGACACCGCTCTTATTGGGGACTTTGTCAATTTAGAATTAGTTGCTGCTTACCCACAAAATAGTAAATTTAACTTTGAGACATTAAAAGACTCACTCAAAAGAAACCTTAGGAAATATGAAATTATTTCTATTTCAAAAACCGATACAATTATCGGCAGTAAAAATAGCGATATTCAATACCAAAAAGCTAAATATGTAGTTTCGAGTTATGAAGTTGGCAATCAAAATATTAGTGGCTTTTATAATTATTACACAACCAAAAATTCAAATGGAGATATAGATACGAGCTATATAAACTCTAATAATCTGTATATTAATTTTATGGGCGTTGGCGCTGACACCACTCAAACATTTAAAGATATCAAACCGCCAATTGAAGTTGGTTTTGATTACACAGATTATATCCTTTGGTCAATTTTTCTTATCTTTTTGGGTGGTGCTATCTATTGGCTTGTAAATTATATAAAAAATAAAAAACCAATTGAAAAGAAAGTAGAGAGTGTTACTCCTAATATCCCAGCACATATATTGGCAATGGAGGAGCTAAAAGCACTTGAAAATGAAAAGTTATGGCAGAACGGAAAAGATAAGGAATATTACACAAAATTAACAGAAATATTGCGTAATTATGTTGAAAAAGTATATTATATAAATTCTATGGAAATGACTACTGATGAAACTATGAAAAGTTTGAGAAGTATTGGTATGACAGATGAATTATTGAAATTAATTGAATATATTTTGAACAAAGCGGATTTTGTAAAATTTGCAAAATATCAATCAATTGCAGAAGATAATATTAGTTCTATGCGAAATGCAATAGAATTTATCAAAAAATCACATAATTAATTTTCAAAATATTAAACAAAATAATAAGAGTAGAGAATAAAATTGGAAAGATTAAAATTGGGTGCATTCTCAGTAAGTTTAAACGTAAAAGATATAAAAATTTCCAAAGAATTTTATGAAAAATTAGGGTTTTATTCTTTTGCTGGAGAAATTACTCAGAATTGGCTAATTATGAAAAAAGGTGATACAGTTATTGGGTTATTCCAAGGTATGTTTCCGAGCAATATACTAACTTTTAACCCTGGTTGGAATCAAAATGCTGAAAATATCGAAACTTATGATGATGTGAGAAAAATCCAAGATGAACTAAAAAATAGCGGTTTAAAATTAGAAAGTGAAGTAATAAAAAACTCTACAGGTCCAGCAAGTTTTGTACTAATTGACCCAGATGGCAATACAATATTATTTGACCAACATAGATAATATATCTAAA
>JBEICW010000637.1:0-1617 GCA_040383785.1 Ignavibacteria bacterium
ACACCCAGCACCACCTTTCATAAAGCCCTCAGAAAGTGCATATTTCACATTATTTGCTGTAAATAATGCACCCATAACTTTAAGTTCATTATCCGTATCTGTATCAAATCTATTAATCGAAACTACTGCATTTAAGCCAAATTTTCGCACATTTTCGATATGGCGTTTGATATTCTCAAAGCCCTTAGTTAGTGCATCGGTATTCTCGTCTTTGATATTCGCAAGCAGTTGCCCACCGTGATATTTCAAAGCACGAACAGTCGCCACAATTACCACTAATTTTGGTTTTAGCCCAGAAGTAGCACACTTAATATCAAAAAACTTCTCTGCTCCCAAATCCGCACCAAAACCTGCCTCTGTAACAACTATCTCCGATAAAGACATCGCCATTTTAGTCGCAATAACAGAATTTGTGCCTTGAGCAATATTTGCAAATGGACCACCGTGAATAATCACAGGATTATTTTCCAGAGTTTGCACCAAGTTAGGTTTTATCGCATCTTTTAGCAATAATGCCATCGCACCTTCGGCTTTCAAATCACCAGCATAAACCGGCGTTCCGTCATATTTATTGCCAATATAAATGCGAGCAATACGCGACTTCAAATCAGCAAAATTCTCCGACAAACACAAAATCGCCATAATTTCAGATGCTGCCGTGATATTAAATCCTGCCTCACGAACAACTCCCCCAGCCGTACCACCCAAACCAGTGATAATCTGACGAAGTGAGCGGTCGTTCATATCCATCACACGTTTCCAAACCACCTGACGCGGGTCGATTCCCAAGTTGCCATTTTTTGATTGGATATTATTATCAATCATTGCCGCAAGTAAATTATTTGCTTTTTCTATCGCCGAAAAATCGCCTGTGAAGTGCAAATTAATATCTTCCATAGGTATTACCTGCGAATAGCCACCACCAGCCGCACCGCCCTTCATTCCAAATACAGGACCAAGCGAGGGTTCGCGCAGAGCAGCAATTGCTTTTTTGCCGATTTTGTTTAGCCCATCAAGCAAACCGATAGTAGTTGTAGTTTTGCCTTCGCCAGCCGGAGTAGGCGAAATAGCCGTGACCAGCACCAAATTTGAATTATCTACCTTATTTTGATTGATTAGTGAAAGTGGCAATTTTGCTTTATATTTGCCATAATGTTCCAAGTCATCAATATTCAGATTTATAGATTCAGCGATATGATTGATATGTTTAATATCAGCGGAGTTTGCGATTTCGATATCAGTAAGCATTTTGATTTTCCTTGTTTGTATTTGTTTTTTTGTTAAATTCAATCTATCACTTGACGCAATTTTTGCAATAATATTATTTTGGGTTGGGCGTTGATAGAATATATTTCATTTAAAATACAATTAAAATAAAAACGAATTAATTATAAACTATTTATTAATAAATATAAATATATTGGTAAAGAAGAAACTATAATTTTACAAAATGATAAATTAAATCAAGAAAAAAATGATATAATTGAATGGGTAAAAAATTTAACTGATTACGAATGTATTTCGAGGTTGAAGTTTATGAAAGAACAGCCATTATACGATTGGGCTGAGGATATCGACATAAATGAAAAAAATGCAATTCTTGATGGTCTTAACGAT
>JBEICW010000638.1:0-1614 GCA_040383785.1 Ignavibacteria bacterium
ACAATTTCTAATTTAATTTAATAAATGCTAAATATATATAATTTGAATTTTGAATATGTAGCAATACATGTTATTTCTCCAAAAGCAGAAGGTGGAGCATCGGCTCATGCTGTAATTAATAGAAACATCATAACTTTAAGTGAAGAAGTTACCGACTTAATTAAAGAAAGACTTTCTGACGCATTGGGTAAACCCCAAAAAACTTTTGAATTAGCTATTGAAGATAAACTTTCTACTTCATTTTTTGGTTTATGTGAGGAACTAAAAGACGCGGGCAAATTACAATTTATGGATAATTCAATTAGATTGGCAAATAGATTAGCAGAGTCTCAAATAGCAGAAAATATCCCTGGTGGATATTTTGTATTTATAAAAGCAAAAGATATGAACGGACAAAGAAATGCATACATTGCACTAAAAGCAGATATTTCAGTTGCATTATCTTTAGAAATGGACAGAATAAAAATTTTAAATAATTTATTTTTAACAAAATCAACTAAATTTTATAAATTTGGACTACTTTATGAAAGATTAGACAGTGATTATTTAGACCACTATGTAGAGCTGGAATATCCAAATGATAAATATTGTGCAGTTTTATTTGATGAGCAATTTAGAGCCGATTCAATACCAGCAGAGTACTTTTACAAAGAATTTTTAGGACTTTCAATCCAATATAATCCTAAAATTCAATCAAAAAGATTTTTTGATTTTACTGAAAGATTTATAAAACAAAATGTTGAACACTATGATGAAATGAATGAAATGATGCACGTTTTGAAAAACGAAGTGCAAGATAACACAGATCTAAAATTACAGCCAGCTGATTTTGCTCAAAAATATTTTCAAAATCCAAATCATTCTGAAGTTTACACAAAAGAAATTCTACCATTGTTGCCAGAAGAAATTCAAAAAGACCATACTTTAATTAAGTCTAAATTAAAAAGTATTAGAATTGAATTTCCAAATAAAATAACTATTTCTGGTAATGAAGATTCTATGAGTTCAAATTTTATGATTATCACGAATATCGATGAATTAAAGGATTTGAACCCAAAGCAAGAAAGTTATACTATTATTAAAATTAAGGGAAAACCGTTCAAAAGTTAGTCCCAATGAGAAAAATATTATTAATAAAAATATAAGAATGCAAATTCCAAATATGGAAATAGAGCAAAATATTTTACAAGAAGTTAAAACTAATAAACCTAAGTTCATTGAAGGTATAAATTATTATTACAATGAACAAGGGCTTATGGTGATGACTGTAATTTATCACCTAAAACGTGGCGAATGTTGTAAAAGTGGTTGTTTACATTGTCCATGGAGTTTCCAAAAACAAAAATAATAATTTAATAATACTTAATTCTATTTAATATAAATTTAGTATATTTGCATATAACATTGCAATATATTATTATATTTAAATTTTGTTTTTTATGATATAAATAACTTAATACTCAAATTTATAAAATAAGGAAATTTAGTATGTTTAAATTTAGTTCATTAGTAGATTTAAAATTTAATTTTTTAATTCCATTTGTTTTCATATTATTTTTACTTTTAAATTCTTGTTCCGAAGATGATCCTACTCAATATCCCGAATTAATCAAA
>JBEICW010000639.1:0-1604 GCA_040383785.1 Ignavibacteria bacterium
AATACAATTGGATTTACCCAAATAAGTGGCGAATCTGGGATAGGACGCACAACATTCTTAAAAGAATTATATAATTTATTACTAAGTAAATATCAAGAAACAGACATAGTAATCACAGCAAATGAAACTCCAATTGGCAAGTTTAATGTGAGTGATTTGCAACCTTATAGATTGATTTCACAAATAATTAGTAGATTAAAAGATTCAAAAAAAATCTCTGCAGAAAAAAAATTAGCTATCAATGCCGGACTAACTTTACTGTCTGCAATTCCAGTAATTGGCGAAGTGCCTTATGCTTTCAAATCTTGGTCAAATGATTGGCAAATGTATAAATTGGAAAAAGAAGGAAGCACCTCAATCAAAGATGGCGTTACTTTAGACCTAATTTCTACCTTAGAATCTTTTGTGAATAAAAAGCCACTAATTATTCTAATTGATGACTTACAATGGACTGATAAGCCCTCAATTGATTTACTATTTGCGATTTGTAATGATTTGAAAAATAATAATTTGCACATAATTTTCACTTCCAAAAAAATTCAAACTTCAGAAAATAATATTTATGCAGATTTTTTGAAATATTTAGAAAAAACAGAAGTAGAATTTAATAAACTTGAAATTAATCCATTTAGCAAAGAATTAACCATAGAATATTGCTCAAATTTTACTGATACTTATGGAAATAATTTCGGTAAAAATGAAGAGTTTTTAGATTGGATTTACAAAAAAACTTTAGGAAATCCGAGTTATTTATTGGAATTGATGCGATATTTCAAACGGAATAATCCATTTGATAATTCAGGTAATTTGCAAATTAATCTCAAAAGTGATGTTTTTGTCTCTTTAGATACTGATACAGTTTTGGATAACATTAATGAGATTTTTGACATTGAGGAAAAGCAAATATTGTCGATTTGCTCTTGCGAAGGTAGGGTATTTACTGCTTATATGATTTCGCAAATTACTCAAATTGATATATTAAATACAATCAAAAAACTAAAATCAATTAATCTCAAAAGTGATGTAATCCAATCCAAAGGAATGGAAGTAATTTATGGTGTGAAAACCACAGTTTATGAGTTTTCGCAAACAAATTATTATCAATATTTCGATTCACTTTTGGAATATGAAGAGAGAATTTCAATTCATAGCAGAATTGCCAAAGAATTGCAAGATAGATTAAAAAATACTGATGACGAAAAGTTAAAAGAATTACTTGTGCCATACATTGCAGCCCATAGTGCCGAAGCAGAAAATACAGATTTGTACAATCAAATGGTTGATATTAGCGATAAAAATAATGAAAAATATGGCTTAAATCTAAATAAAAATTCAACTACTAATTCAAAAAATAGAACTACAGAAAATATAGACACAATAGCCAAAAATGATGAAATTGAAGTTGAAAATTCTGGAATGATTAATAGCGTTTCTGGAAATAATGGACAAACATCTGGTATTAGCTTTGATAAATTTAAGGAACTTAGAAAAAATATAGTTTTAAATTTTGAAAATCAAAGATACAATGAAATTATAAATTCTATACTTGACTATAGAAATCAAAATGCAAAATTATCCGAAAATGAGGAAGTGCAATTAAATTC
>JBEICW010000640.1:0-1604 GCA_040383785.1 Ignavibacteria bacterium
ATTGATGAAATTGAGCAATTTGCAGATTTGAATTTGATTTTAACTAAAGATAGCAATATTTCAGAAGTAGTAAGTTCATTAATTAACAATCAGTTTTTAGTTTCTAATAATAACCCAAAAGCCATTTTTGCACATTGCTCTGGTGCAACAAGTATTGATGTTTTAAATCCACTATTTGAAATGGGTTTTTCAATCACTAAAACCCACCCTTATCAAACTTTCGGTTTTTATGATGAAACAAATACCGATAGCCTTTTTCAAAATGTTGCTTGGTTATGCGAAGTAAAGTCTAATGATATAAGTAGAACACAAAATATAATTTCCGAATTTACTTCAAATCTAAATGGAAAAACTATTTGGAAAGAAAGTATAACTAATTTTGATGAAAGATATTATCATGCATCTTCAATTTTTGCATCTAACTATTTAAATTCTTTAATTCAAATTGTTAAGGAATTTTCAAAGTTTAGTGGAATTGACGCTGATACTTTTATTTATCCAATAATGCGTCAAACATTAGAGAATAACTTTAATATTGATGGAGAAGCTGATTTTACTAAATCAAATTTCCCTATTTCTGGTCCAATTGCACGTGGAGATATTGAAACAGTAAGAAAGCAAATTGAAAATATTAAGTTAATTAAAGAAACAAATACATTATCAAATTTAGATTTTTTGAAGTATTATAAAGAATTTGGTGAATTAACGGCTCACTTTTGTTATACAAATGGTATATTTGGAATTGAGAAATTTGAAGAATTTAAAAAACTTTTTCAAGAAAGTTAATTTTAAATATCAATTTGATACATAATTACAAGATAATTAAAAAGTAAAATGAGTTTAATAGAAGCGATAATTTTAGGTTTGATACAAGGATTAACAGAATTTATACCAATCAGTAGCACAGCCCATCTCACTTTGGCAGGAAAATTAATGGGGCTAATTGACCCAAATAATCCTGAAAAATGGACTGCCTTTATGGCGATTATTCAGCTTGGAACTATAGTTGCAGTTATGTTTTACTTTAGAAATGAGATTTTTGAAATTACACGCGATTTTTTGAAAGAAAATATCTCAAAACGCACCAAATTCAAAGAACAATCTTTAAATTCTCGCTTGGGCTGGTATGTGATTTTAGGAAGTATTCCTATTGTTGCTATCGGACTGTTAATAAAAAAAGTTATTGAAGGGAATATCACCAAAGACCCTCTTATAATTGCTATTTCTATGATTACATTGGCGGTTATCTTATACTTTGCAGAAAAAAAAGGTAACTTCACAAAAGATGAAGAACATATTTCCTTAAAAGATGCAGTTTTGATAGGTATTGCTCAATGTTTTGCACTTTTCCCTGGGGCATCCCGCTCTGGGACTACAATTACAGCAGGATTGTTTTTGGGTTTAAAACGTGATACAGCTGCAAAATTTTCATTTTTACTTAGTATTCCAGCAATTTTGGGAAGTGGATTATTGGAATTTAAAAGTGCTATTGCTTACCTTACTCCAGATGAATTCTTAACTTTAGGTATTGCGACATTAGTTTCAGGTATTTCTGGATATTTATCAATCGCCTTTTTGTTGAAATTCCTAAAAAATAATACTAC
>JBEICW010000641.1:0-1600 GCA_040383785.1 Ignavibacteria bacterium
ATGAGCATGGATTATTTGGAAGAAAGAGAGGCAAATTCTGCACTAAAATATGAGCAACATATCACGCGAGATTTGAATGATATTATGTTACTCAACAAAGAAAAAAGCATTGCGGATTTGGTTCAAAACCCTGCGAATTATACAAGTGATATGAAAGTGATAATTGACTCCACAACTGCTTTTGATGATTATTCTAATAGCACCGACCCAATACAAATGATACGCAATGCTATGGGGGTAGTTCGTTCCAAAATTGCAAAATATCCAAATATAATTGTGATGGGAGTGGCAACTTACAATGCGATAATCAACCACCCAACTATATTAGAGAAAATCAAATATAGTGGAGTGAATAAAGTGAGTTTGGATATTATCAGAGAATTGGTGGAAGCCGAAGAGATTTTAATTGGAGAATCGGTTTACACAGAAGATGGAGTTACATTCGAAGATGTTTGGGCAGATAACATTATTTTGGCGTATGTAGATAAGTCCGAAAGACAACGCAGAAGTGAATTTAACCCAAGTTTTGGATATACATTTCAATTAAAAGACAAACCAGAAATTGATGTATATTTCGAGAATGGTGGCAAGACCAAAATCATCAGAAATACAGATAATTTTGATATTAAAATCACCTCAACAGATGCAGCATTTTTGATTTCAAACACCAATCATTTGTAGGATTTTGAGCGGGGTGGGTGAATAAAATTAATTTATAAAATTATATTAATCTATTTATAAGATTAAGAATTTCATTTTTACTTTTTCCAGTTTGTAAACAAACGTCATTCAAAATCGCATTTAGTGTGCCTACTTTAAGTGGACTATGTTTTGGAATTGTTATAGATTTGTTAGTGGTATTAGAGGTTAACCTAATATGACTTCCTTTTTGCCTAATATCATTGTAATTTAAATGAGATAATATTTTTATTAAATCATTAGCATCTAAATCCCTTGGTAATTTAGGCATAAGCAAATACCTCATCACTTACAAAATGCAATCTAATCATTGATGGCTTTTCAAAATCATTATCAAAATGACAATCTAAAGCATCTTTAATCATTAGTTTTAGTTCATCTATAGTTTCTGCTTGTGTATGTATAGAATGTTCTAAAGACTTAGCAAAATAACCACCCTCTAAGTCATTTTCAACTACAAATATAATTTCTTTATTCATTTATATATTCAAATTAGTTTCAAAAAATATTAGACGCATATTTATTTTTAATATTTAGTTTTAACTACAAAAAAAAAGGAAAAATCACGATGGCAAAAAGCACATCTTTCTCACCGATACAAGTTATTTCACTTGTGGCAAGTTCTGAATTAGTAGAACATAGATTTATTGGTTTTAATGGAGCACCTACTGCGGACTCCGATGCAGTATTGGGTGTAACTTATCTCAATACCAAAGTAAATGATATTGCACCAGTGATAACACTCGGAACAGCGATTATCGAATCAAGCGAGGCAATCGCAGTAGGCGATTACATTTCGACTACTATCGATGGCAAAGCAAAAGTTACTGAAGAGGGCGATAAAGCAAATGGTAGAGCTATTACAAGCACTTCTGGTAGTGGATTTTTGACAATTTTATTA
>JBEICW010000642.1:0-1586 GCA_040383785.1 Ignavibacteria bacterium
ATGCTTTTTTAGGATCATTTAGAGTGGAGTCTTGTGTCATGTAAGAAATTCTATTACCAACAAAATTTGGCTTTATCTTTGGTAGAGAATATTCCCCTCTTAATTTTTTATTACCCATAATACCATAAACTTTGTAACCACGATCCAAAAACTCTTCTACTTCCCAACCAGATTTATGAATTTGATAAATATTGTTATCGAATACACCTTGTTCTAAAAAACCGTTAGGAGTTAAGACTATAATTCTTTTTTGGGCAAGTTTTTCCATCAAATCAAGTAATTTATATCCCTCTGATTTTTCTAAATGTTCAATTACGTCAGAAGCAATTACCATATCAAACGAATTTTGATTAAAAACCTTATCTATTTCCAATATATTAACTAATTTATATTCATTATGTATTCCTAATTCAATACTTTTTTTGACAGAAGGCTCAAATAAATCAACTCCTACTCTATAAGGAACTAAATTCTTTATAAAACTAACTGGAGAATTACTACCACAGCCCAAATCCAGTAGACTATCAATACCATTTGTATATTTTTTTAATTCTTGACCATATTGATTTTTATATTTGCCAAAAATCAAATCATCTAACTTTCTTAATATATTCATAAATTAATTATTCTAATATTTATGTGAGGTTAAAAATGAAAATATAACATTTTTTACAAAAACTTAAGTTAATCTTTTCTATTTAAAGTTTTGAATTGCTTCTGGAGCAACTCTAATTGCATAATCCAATTCTTTTTGCAATTCTATTTTATTTATAACTTTCATTTCAGGGTATAAAGAAGTGAGTAATCGCCAAGATTCTATCCTATCAAAAGGAACTTCATCGTCTCCACCTTTGTGGATTCTATTAGCTCTAACTTTGGTGTAAAAACTTGAAAAACTAACAGTAGCGACAAGCCCTTTGAAGTCATCTGTTAATGATGGATTTCTATGAAATGCAATTACCATTAAAATCTCTTCTGGTAATTTCCAAAGTTGTGCAACTTGAATACCAACCTCAACGTGATTTTCACCAAATACTTCTTTTTCTGCTTCCAGGTCGTGTAGTCTTTCTTCTCTAATTAATTTCTGAACTAAGGCATATTCTCGAGGGTGTACTTGCAACATTGACATTTTACCTATATCATGCAATAATCCACCTATAAACTCATAATCTTCAAATCTTTTTTTGGTATAAAAAGAAAGTGCTTTTCCCACATTCCCAGTTAAATATGAATGATTAAAAAACCTTTCCATTAAAACTGCAGCATTTTTATGAGAATTTAAAAAGAATTTCGAATAAATTGAAACACTTAATACGATATTACAAATCCTTTTGGTACCTAAAAGCATTAAAGCATGTAATATTGAAGTGATTTTAGTTCGTGTTGCAAAAATAGGAGAATTGGCAACTCTTAGTAATTTCATTGACAAAACAGGGTCAGCTTCTATTACTCGTGCAATATCATTCAAGTCTGTTTGATTGTCTTGAATCATTTTTAACACTTTACTCGCAATATGAGGAAGCGATGCTAACTCTTGCGATTTTTTAAAAGTATCAATAATTGCCATTTATTAAAAATATTTTTTG
>JBEICW010000643.1:0-1579 GCA_040383785.1 Ignavibacteria bacterium
ATAAAGATAACATATTACTAATTATAATAAAATTTTAATATATTTTTAAACAATTTTTGAATTCACCTTTTTAAAATTTAAATTTATGAAAAAAAATAATCTAATAAATTCTGTTTTTTTTAGCATAATTACTTTTTTGAGCTTTAATTTAAGTATTAATATTTTGCGAGCACAAAGACCTTTATCAGATCCATTAGTTCCATCTTATGGATATATTAAGCCTAATTATCTGGGTGGATTTATTGGGATGGGCAATAATTTTCAAAATGGTAAATATTTAGTTGATTGCCAAGGTTGCGAATTTGAAGGAGGAAACGGTTTTAATTTTATTGTAGGTGTAAATAGAGATTGGGGTATAGAAAGAAATCTATTTTTTAGTCTTGGATTAGGTTATGAAAGTATTAAAATAAATTCTACATTTAGAGAAGTTGAAGAGTTAACAGATACAAAATATAATCGAACTTTTTTTGCAGAATTTAGGCACAATGGTGATATTAGTATTGGGGCTTTAAGGTTAATGCCTTCAATTAGATACAATTTTGCAAAAGTATTATTTACAAAAGTTGGTTTAAATGTTGGATATGTTTTGTCTAATAATACTACACATACTCAATCACCAGTAAATGACATTGTAAATGTCCCTGGTATTGGTGATGTTTATTTGGATACATATTCTAATGAACTACAAAATTCAGAAATAAATAATATCAACAAACTTCAATTTGGTTTGAATTTAGATGTGGGAGCATATTTTTTAATTAGAAATAAAACTCGTATTAGTCCATCTATTCAATATTACTTACCATTTACAGATATGGTTGATAATGGTTTAGGATTTAATATTCCTACATTAAGATTTATGCTTGCCATAGATTTAAAAACAAATCAAACTGAAGGCGATAGTATGGAAGAATACAAAGAATAATTCTTTAATAAACTTTAATCAATCTCTATATTATACAATAAAACAGCAAAAAACTAAAAAACAAATTGGCAAATGTATTTAATTTTACATTTGCCAATTTATTGTAAATATAATTTATTGTAAATATTTTTAGTTTGGAGTTGAAATAAATTATCAAACTAATCTCAACTACATTACAGCAGTTTCTACTTCAGAAGTTTGATAAATACTTACTGTTCTTAAATTTTCATCTTCTAAGCTTGAAGTTATTTCTACATTAAAGTGAGTAGTTGGAATCATACTTTCGGCTTTTTCTGCCCATTCAACTAATTTAATTGACCTATCAGAAAACATACAATCTCTGAAGCCAATTTCTAATAATTCTTCTTTTTTGTTAATTCTGTACAAATCTATATGATATAAAACTACCTCACTATTATCTTTAATACCATTATAATGATTCATTATAGTAAAAGTTGGACTTGTAACTATTTCTTTTACTGCAAAAAAATCACAAATACCTTTAATAAATTCAGTTTTACCAGAACCCAAATCACCATAAAATGCTACAACATCACCATTTCTTAAAAATTTAGCGAATTGACTACCCAATTTTAAAGTTTCCTCTTCGCTATGCGTGAGATAAGTTTTATTTAACATTATAATTTTAAATAT
>JBEICW010000644.1:0-1579 GCA_040383785.1 Ignavibacteria bacterium
ATCATAACAATCAACCTCAAAATCTCTACTCATACACCAGATATTCAAAAATTTAGCATCGAATGTATCATTAACTAAGAACGGTATTTTATACTTTGATTTATTTATTATCTTATATATTAAATTACTATCACAATCAACAAATATGGTTATTGATACCTCATTGTTTCTTGTATATTTATTTAATTCATATCTATTTATATTCATGTTTATATTTAATTGCTTGTTTATATATTTAAATTAGTTTATTATTTAAATGGTATTACAAGATTATAAATAAGTGTTGCTATACCGTAGGCAATCATTGCATAAGCAGCTGGCTCAACAACATGTAGTGCTGCAGTGAATAATTGTCCGATAACAGGTATCAATGCAATTAACTCCTGAACAAACTTACTTGCGTGTAATACCTCTAACGTTGTTTCAATAGCTTCAGCTAATAAACCAACTAAAATAGGAAATGCAAATATACCAGGACCACCTAATTTTTTAGTCATATCAGATAATGCAGGTAATCCTTTCTTACCAAACTCTTGTATTAACTTAGTCATTATTTTACCAACCGGATTTAATACCCAACCGATACCCTGTATTGCATAAGTAACAACATTTTTTAAAAGTGGATTTTTAATTGAACCTTCTAAGTGTTTAAAACCACCACCTTCAGATAATATCATTCTACTAACTCTACTCTCAGCTAATGCGTTTAATACATTTACATTAGATAATAATTTTGTTTTATAGTTAGATAATAAAGCACCACGTCTAATGTGTGAGTCAGCTATTTTCTCTAAACCAGTTAATCCAACCTCAAGTGATTTATCATCTAGTTTAGTATCATCCTCAACATTAAAGTCACCTTTAACTACTTTCGCTTCAATATCTTTATTTTCAACAATATCGGATTTAATATAGCCATTCCAAAATTCAAATGTTGCTGAAACATCTTTGACTTCTTGTTTTAATTTTGATTTATCAGCAGCTTCCAATTTCTCTTTTGTTGCACCTTGTATTTTACTTAAACCAGATTTAATATACTCTCCCATTTTAGCATATCCTGATTTAAGACCTTCAACAAATGCTGCAACAACTTCTTTAATTAAATCAGTAAATTCAGCCCAGATACCTTTTACTTTAGACCAACCTGATTTTAATGCTTCTTTTGCTTTATCACCTAAATCTTTCATTGATTGTAAGATGTCACCGAATACACCTTCAGTTAATACATCATTGTAGTTTGATTCTAATATGATTGATCCAGTACCGTCTAATATCTTAGCTGTGTTTTCGTTGAGTGTGTATATTCTATTTTTAGTTAATAAGATTTTAACTGCTCTAGCTTCATCTAATGTTAAATAACCTGATTTCAATATACCTAGAATTGTTGATTTATTTAATGTACTTAATTTTTTAGATTTATTGATTAATTTAAATTCAGTTACTTCCATAATTTTATTAATCTTTTTCATCTTATTATTAAATGAATTACTTGATGTAATTACATTGCTTATTTTTTTATTGGTGCTTTTAGCTGTTTCATTAATTTGCTTTTTGATTGGGTGATTAACCGATGATGGTC
>JBEICW010000645.1:0-1534 GCA_040383785.1 Ignavibacteria bacterium
ACTAATAATTTTTCTTGGAATGGGTCGCCAACCTGAACAGTTGGTCTCATATCTTCGGTTTGAGCATCAAATTCGCGAGATGCAAGTAATGACGCACCGTGGATACCATCACGTCCAGTGCTACTTCCAACGATAAATACAGGATTGCCAGGACCATCAGCACCAGCCGATGCAGTTTGGTCAACTCTAACGATACCAGCCGCCATCGCATTTACAAGTGGATTATCTCTATAGCAGTCTTCAAAGTAAACTTCACCGCCAACTGTAGGAACGCCAAAACAATTACCATAATGACTAATTCCGTGAACAACTCCCTTTACCAAATATTTTGTTCTATCGTTATCTAAATTACCAAAACGAAGTGAATTTAATGCAGCAATAGGACGCGCTCCCATAGTAAAAATATCACGCAAAATACCACCAACACCAGTAGCCGCACCTTGGAATGGCTCAATAGCCGATGGGTGATTATGACTTTCAATTTTGAATGCAATCGCATAACCGCCACCAATATCAACCAAACCAGCGTTTTCAGCACCAGCTTCTACCAATAATCTACCACCAGAGCGAGGTAGAGTTTTTAGCTGCAAAATTGAATTTTTGTAAGAGCAGTGCTCACTCCACATAACCGAAAATACTCCAATTTAAGTATAAGTTGGAACTCTGCCTAATTTTTCTAAGATTTGAGAGTATTCTTTTTCAGTAAGTCCAAGTGATTTAGCCACTTCCAAATCAACTGGGTGCTCAGTGAATAATACATTAGACAATTCTTCAGGAGATAAGTTAACAGTAGAAGAGTTTGATGTAGAGATATTAGTTGGATTTTGCATTATATTACCAATTTTTAAATGTTATTAATTTTATTTATCGAATTTATTTTTGTTATTGTCATTTAGACGATTACAAATTTAACTCATTTAGATTAAATAAAATAATTTCATTAAAATTGGGATTTATTTTAAACACTTATTTATTCAATTTCCAAATTGAGCCATTTTTTGTTGTAAATTTCTCAAGTTTTCCAGTATTTGTTATCTCATTTAATAAATTTTCGCTGTCTATTCTATTAATTCCAGATAATTCTGAAAACTCTTTGGCAGTTAGGGTATTATATTTTGTAAATAATGATTCCCAATCTTTTGGGTACTGATTTTTGGTAGCTGATTCGTGTAATTTCAATACTGCAATTTCATAAAAGGCATAAGGTTTTGAGCCATAAACAACTTCATTATTGGCGTTATTGTCTATAAAAAACATTGTAGGAAATCCTTGAACACCATAAGATTTAGCTAATTTCAAATCTTCTTCAAAAAGTAAATTTGCGTTACCTTCATAGTCAGCTTTTAGTTTAATTACATCTAAACCCACTTTTTTTGCAGCTAACTCCAAAATTTCCCACTTAGTAATATTTTTTTTATGTAAAAAAACTAATTCCCTAATTTCCCTCAAAAATAATAATGCTTTGTGTTTGTCTTGAATTTCTGCTGCTTTGAATGCAATAGATGGTGGAAATGAAGAATGTAAGGGGTCTTCT
>JBEICW010000646.1:0-1521 GCA_040383785.1 Ignavibacteria bacterium
GGACAATTCGCAACTTGTCCGTTTTCGAAGAAGGACAGGTCACGACCTATCCCTACAAAAAAAAAAAACAGGTAAAAATAGTGAAATATCGTGAAGTTTTTGGTGAAAAAAATGCAAAAATAGTGCAATTAGTGCAAAAATGATATTTTATTTTTCCAAATTAACATTTATATATATATCAAATAATGTGAATAATTTATTTCCTTATTTGGTATTACATATCACACTAAACATTATTTTATAGCGTCTAATTTTTGATAAATTAAAGTAAATCAATAAATTATTTTTATATAAATTAATCTTAGGAATTTCGAAAATGGCAAGTGTAATTTTATCTGCTTCACGTACACCGATTGGTGCTTTTATGGGTAGTTTGGCTTCTATGTCTGCACCCAAACTTGGTGCAGTGGCAATTAAATCAGCTGTTGAAAAAGCTGGCGTTAATATCAATGAAATTAACGAAGTGATAATGGGTAATGTATTGACTGCTGGAGTGGGTCAGGCACCTGCTCGTCAAGCGGCTATTTATGCTGGATTGCCTACTACAGTAGAATGTATGACTATAAATAAAGTTTGTGGCTCGGGACTAAAAGCGGTGATGCTTGCAGACCAAGCTATCAAAGCAGGTGATGCGAATTTAATCGTGGCTGGCGGTCAGGAATCTATGACTAATGCGCCTTATTTATTGCCAAATGCACGTTCTGGTTATAAAATGGGTAATGGCGAATTAGTTGATTCAATGATTAATGACGGACTTTGGGACGTTTATAATAAAGTTCACATGGGTAATGCTGGCGAACTTTGTGCCACAGAAGAAAAATTCTCACGTGAAGCGCAAGATGCTTTCGCTACTCAATCTTACGAAAGAGCAATCAATGCTCAAAAAGAAGGTTGGTTTAATGAAGAAATTGCACCAGTAGAAATCCAAGATAGAGCTGGAGTTATCACAGTTAATGCAGATGAAGAGCCAGGGAAAGTGAGATTTGATAAAATTCCAACTTTAAAACCAGTATTTAAAAAAGACGGAACAATTACAGCGGCTAATGCAAGTTCATTAGATGATGGTGCAGCAGCGTTGGTTGTGGCTTCTGAAGAATATGCTGCAAGCAATAATTTAAAGCCAATAGCTAAAATTATTGCACACGTTTCGCATGCACAAACTCCAGAATGGTTTACTACTGCACCGACTACTGCTATCCAAAAAGTTTTGGCTAAAGCAGGAATGAAAGTGGAAGATATTGATTTATTTGAAATTAATGAGGCTTTTAGCGTTGTGCCAATGCACTCAATTAGAGAATTAAACTTAGACCCTGCAAAAGTGAATGTTTGCGGTGGTGCAGTATCATTAGGACACCCAATTGGCTCGAGCGGAGCAAGGATTTTGACTACATTAATCCATTCATTAAAAAGAACTGGCAAAAAATACGGTATCGCTACTTTATGTATCGGCGGTGGCGAAGCAAACGCAATGATTATTGAAGTGATATAAGAATATTTTATTAATCAGATTATTGATTATAA
>JBEICW010000647.1:0-1515 GCA_040383785.1 Ignavibacteria bacterium
TGAAATTAATGATGATATTAAATTACTATTAACTAAAATAAATGATAACTCAAATATACCAAATAATCATATATTCAATAATAATATATCCAATGCTGGTGTTAGAGAATTGAAAACTATATTTAAGAATTATTGGAAATCAAATTATAAAAACAATCCATCTCCGTATGATATATTTAATGATGATATTAAATTAAAGAAAGTTATTGAGAATAGATTATATGATAATGGTAATGATTTTAGTTTAAAGAATATAAATAGAGGTATGGGTGTTCTTAGATACTCAATATCATTCTTTAAACCTAGTGTTGCTAACTCAATATATAAACACTTCATTGGAACTGATAATGATAAACCAATTGTAATTGATCCTTGTGCTGGTTT
This sequence comes from Ignavibacteria bacterium, assembly GCA_040383785.1. Taxonomy (GTDB): domain Bacteria; phylum Bacteroidota; class Ignavibacteria; order Kapaibacteriales; family UBA2268; genus JBDNHS01. Next base: position 385 of record JBEICW010000647.1, read on the forward strand.
TGGTGGTAGAATGTTAGGATTTATATCAGCGTATCCAAACGGTAAGTATATCGGTATTGAACCTAATATATATACATATACTTATTTAAAATACATTAGAGATACTTACTTATCTAATTATGATATTGAATTGTATAATGTAACCCAAGAACAATTTATTGAGATTACTCCTGATATACAATGTGATTTAACATTTACATCAATACCATACTACGATAAAGAAGATTACCATGGTGTATGTAATACTAACTATAATAACATTGATGATTGGTGTAATAAATTCATTAATAATATTAAAAAGTATCCTAATTTAGTTTTAAATATACCATTTGATTTGCTACATACATTATCGGATAAACCATTTGATTTTTATTATCTAAAAAATAATATCAGTAATTTCAATATTAAATCAAATGATGGTAAACAATATAATGGTTATGAATTAATACTGAAATTCAACTAACCGAATACACTTTTAAATGATTGATTAAGACACGATAGATTGGCTCTGTTGCATTTAAAATGAAAAATAGTATATTGATATGGATAATGAAACAATTTAATTGTTTAATTTATATATTAAGTTTAATTTGGTTATTAGATATTTTTTTATTATATTTGAATTATTGGTTTTAACAAAAAAAGGATTATAATAATTATGACACATAGAGAAATGATTAACATCGCAATACAGGATTTAAACATTCAGTTGGATAGATATAAAGATGGTATATTATTATCACACGAACAACGAATGGTTGACCTGTATAGATTTAAAGTTAAATCACTTGAATATACAATTGATATATTAAATAAATCAGTTGAAGAAGTTAATAATTCTGATGTTCAATTAGTAACAGATGAACCAAATAAATGAATAGATATGATTTTTTTAGTGAGAGATTATCTAAAACAACTGTACCGACGCAGAATTTCTTCTCAAACACAAAGATTAATGAGTGCATTGAAATCTTTGATATGAGTAATGATTTTGTTGTTAGTTATTATCATTGGTTACCAATAAGTGATTTATTAAATGAGTGTATAACAAAGCAGAAGTCAATATATGAATTTACATTATATGATTTTAAATTACTAACTAATAATAGCTGGTTAATATTGTTAACAACA
>JBEICW010000648.1:0-1506 GCA_040383785.1 Ignavibacteria bacterium
AACAAAAAAAAATCCAATAAATTACATATTTATTGAAAATACTTATTTTTTTTAAATTTTATCAAATAAAATGGGCAAGTTTTAACAACTCGCCCTTTTTTAAAATATTGAATCTCTAATACTATTTCTTTTCAGGTAAATTTTCAATTATTGCTTTTAATAAATCCCAACATTTTGCAACTGTGCTAACTTGGATTTTTTCGTTTGGAGTATGTACTTCTTTTAGTGTCGGACCAAACGAAATCATATCCATCCCTGGATACTTTTCACCAACTAATCCACATTCCAATCCAGCGTGTATAGTTTCTATAATCGGTTCTGCACCATACATATTTTTGTAAATTTCAACCGAAGTTTTAACTAATTTAGAGTTAATATCTGGTTGCCAGGCTGGGTAACCATCAGAATTAACTACATCAGCACCAGCTAATTCAAATAATGAATTAACTTTGTCAGTAATTGCAAATTTTTCTGACTCTCTCAAACTTCTTTGAGAAGTTAAAATATCTATCGAATCTTCAGAAGTAGTTACCACAGCAAAGTTTAGAGATGTTTGAACCAATGTAGTAATATCTGGACTCATTCTAATTACGCCAGTAGGAGCTGCATTAAATGAGTTAATTAATCGAGATTTTAGGTCATCTGTCATTGAGTAATCAAATTTACCAATTTCATCTAAAACAACTTCTAAATTTGTTTCTTTGCTTAGTAATTCACCTTTTAATGCATTGGAGATATTATTTGCAAATTCTTTTAATTTTTCAATATCAGATTTATCAACTGCAATTTTAGCAAATGCTTCTCTCGGAATTGCATTATGTTTATTTCCACCATCAAACGAGTTTAATTTGAAGCTAATTTCTTTGTTTAATTCAAATAACATTCTTGCCAAAACTGAATTTGAATTTGCTCTACCATCATTAATTTCAATTCCAGAGTGTCCGCCCATAAGTCCTTTTATACCAAACTCATAAAAAGCATAATCACCCTTCACTAAAACTTTATCATAATCAAACTTTATTTTAGTATTTATTCCACCAGCACAGCCAATTGTAAAGTGACCATCTTCTTCAGAGTCAAGATTAATCAAAATTTCAGAACTAAGTAAATCAGTTCCTAATTCAATAGCACCAGTTAAACCAGTCTCTTCGTCTAATGTACATAACAACTCAAATTCAGGGTGCTTTAGATCTTTAGATGCCAATACTGCCATACCCATAGCCAAACCCATTCCATTATCAGCACCAAGAGTTGTGCCTTTTGCTTTAACCCAATCGCCATCAATATATGTTTGAATAGAATCATTATCAAAATCAAACTCTACATCTCTATTTTTTTCGCAAACCATATCAACGTGAGCTTGGATGCAAAACCTTTGTCTATTTTCCATTCCAGCTGTTGCTGGCTTTTTGATAGATAAGTTGCCAATAGCATCTTTTTTTACTGTTAATCCTAAATCACTTGCGAACTTTTCGATATAAGCAATAATTTTTTCTTCTTTTTTAG
>JBEICW010000649.1:0-1496 GCA_040383785.1 Ignavibacteria bacterium
CCTCAATTAATTGCTTTAATCTTGTTCTTGCCATCTTTTTTTCATTAAAATTTAGTTACTAAAAGCCAAAATAATTAGTACACTATTATTTTAATCTTCTATCATCAGAATATATTTTAATCCAAAAAATTATATTCGATATTAGAACCAAGTAAAAATCCCATTTTGTAAAAACAAAAAAAGAACCAAACTTATCAAGGTAAATTATATGTAAGATGATTGTTATCGGTAGTGTCATAAAATAACAAACCATAAATCCAATCACAAACTTAATTAGAGCAATCATTATATCAATAAATAAAAAAGGATTGCCTTTCATTTCTTCTTTTTCTTCTTTTTCTTCCATTTTTTTTTAAATTTCTTTATTAGATAGAACTCTTAAAATATGTTCTTGTGGAGCATTAAATGTTCTCATTTTTTCTGCTAACTCAATATTAGAAAGACCTTTTTGAGTGTTACTGCTTAAAACAATTCTTTTTAAAGCCAAATCCTCAACACTATACCCATACGTTCTGCTTACAGGATTGAATCCATATTCAAAAACTATTCCTGCACTTTTTATTTTATAAGATGCCATTATCTGATTTTATCTTGATTTTTCATACTCCATTGCTTCAAATAGATTAACATAGAATTTACACTATAAATCCCTATCAACATCCCCAACAGGAATACAAAAGGAAGTTTTATGTAAATTACTATTTTTCTCATTTTTGCAAAGATAGTTAATTATTTAAAAAGATAATCAAATAATTCATTAATAAAGTATAAAAAAAACATCATAAACATTACATAAGCCAAGAATTTGAATATTTTTTTATCATCTTTCCTATCACTCAAAATATCTTCTCTTGTGTACTCAAAGTTAGTATCAATATGTTTTTTTTGATGCCTACCTATGTACATTATAATAAAACCTAAATCTTTCGCTAAATTATGCTCTATAATCGCTCCTTTTGAATCTTCCCAATTATCCTGCATAAGTATAGCATCACAATCCATCATTTCTTTTAAATCTGCTTTCATATACCAAGACCATCTTTGGTTTTCGATTTTAGGTTCTTCTCCAATTGAAATAATCTCCATTGGGTTTACAGGTTCGTAACCGAGAAATCTTGCGTGTAAAGATGCTTTCTCAAAATTCTCTCTCGCTTCTTCAATAGTAAGTCCTGTAATCTTACCCGATATATAACACTTTTTTTTTTCTTTTTTACTCATTTTTTTTATTTGTTTTATTATTCATTTTCTAACTCTAACAACCTGCTTAAAATTTTACCTAATCGACCTTGACAGGACAAATAGATTGCTTTCTTTTTTAAAATATTTGCTTCGGGCAAATTTTCAATTCTTACCATTTGAGCAACATCATCCTTGATGTTTTTTATCAAATCATTATGCTTTACTCCTGCGTAACTCAAAGTAGTTGGAATTTGATTTTTTAAGTTTTTAAAACTATTCTTGAAATAAGTCGAATCATTCATATTTTTTATTTTTTA
>JBEICW010000650.1:0-1477 GCA_040383785.1 Ignavibacteria bacterium
CAATAATTAAATATAATTTTTTAAATCCAAATTACTATTACAAAAGTTATAGTATAGGATTTATATGTAATTTTTTGCATTTTGGCATTGCTATAGTATTATTAATTTGTATAATAAATATTAAAGCATTTAGTTTCAACGATTTGAATGAGAATACAGAACTAAATAATAACAGTTTAAAATTGAGTGAGCCCATAAATTTAGAAGTTTTGAATAGTAGCTCTGATGAATTTGCACCAGTTTTTTTTGATGGAAATTTATATTTTAATTCAGATAGAAATAAGTATTCACAGTTTTTTATAAGTAGTTACATTGAAAAAAATATTGAAAAAAATATTTTCAATCAGCCAATATTACTAAAATCTGATATCAATAATAATAATCAATCTCAATCATATATTACATTTGAAAGCAAAGAGAAAGCTTATTTCTCAAAGTTTAATAACTATAATGGCAAATTTTATTTAAACTTATATTATTCAAATTTTAGAAAACAAAATTGGGACGAGGGAAATTTAATACAAACTCTTTCGATGTCTAATTTTGTTTCTCACCCATCAATTTCAACAAATAAAGATTATTTAATTTTTGTTGTGAATAAAAATTCAATACCAAATAACCAAGAAGAAGGTAAATCGATTGATACAGACCTGATGGTTAGTTATAAAGATAATGAAGGGAATTGGACAGAACCTGAGTATTTAGATGAATTAAATACTAATTATAGTGAGATAACACCATTTATTAGTGGCTCAAATGGTCATGATACTCTATATTTTGCAAGTAATGGCTATGGCGGTCCAGGTGGGTATGATTTGTATTATAGCATTAAATCAAACGGTAAATGGCAAAGGCCCAATCCAATAAATGAGCTTAATACTGAATATAATGAGTCGGATATTTGCACTTTTGATAATAATATAATTTTTAGCTCAGATAGACCAGGTGGAAAAGGAAATTTAGATTTGTATTTAGCGCAAATTACCCAAAAAACTTCTGAATCAAAAAGTCAGAAAGTTGATTTAGAAATAACTCTAAATCCATATTTGAGCTCTATTAAAGTAAAAAGAATTTATGATTATATAGAGCAGCCAATATTAAGATTTGTAGTAGTTGACAAGCAAAATGTAGAAAAAAGTGAAATATCAAGCAATGAAACTTCAAACAATGAATTAAAAAAATCTAATAATTGTATAAATTTTCTAAACCAAAATATTAATATATCTAATTCTAATTTTAAGTTTAATAATGCATTATTTATTGGCGATTTGCCATTTAATTCTTTTGTTTATCCATTATTGGAATTAAATAACTTTAATCAATTAAATATTGAAAATGACTTAGTTAACATAGAAAAACAGGAAGAAGAAGAAAATTTGTTTTTATATTTAACAATTATCAGTAAGTATGATAATCTTAAATTGAATACAGATAATAGTATTTTTATAAATAAATATATTGAAAAGCTAAAGACATA
>JBEICW010000651.1:0-1473 GCA_040383785.1 Ignavibacteria bacterium
GTAATTGTAAATTCTTTTATCTGTTTCCTCTCTTTGTTTTACAATTAATAATTCATTTGCTCTTGTAGCTAATTTAAACTTCTGGTTGATTCTTAAGAAATAATCACTGCGACATTTATTTTGCGTGATGGTATCTTTTTGTTGCACCCCAATAATTTTATTTATCGCCTTGATACTTATTTGTTCTTGTTTAATCTGCAATTCATAAATAGACAGCATTAAATCTTTCTCTATAGATGTCAAAGCACTATAAAAATTTTTATATAAAATAGATTGGATTTCAATTGGTGTATTCTTTTTTTTGATTTTCTTATTGTATAAGGAATAGAGAAGAATAACCATAAGTACAATAAAAACATTACCTATTATGGGTTTGCCCGGTTCAATCTTATTTAAAAAAGCAACAATGAAACTATTAGAATAAATAGGTTGTGCGTTTGAATCAATAAAGTCTTTACTATTTAACTCAATGGATTCATATTGTAAAGCGCCATTATTTTCGATTCGAATTAAGTAAAAATGATTGCCCATTACAAATTGTAACATGTATTCAGGTTTCCCCTTGTATATTTTGAGCCATTTTTCCCTGAATTCAGCTTGTTTATCCTTAGTTAAAACACCAAATTGGTTGTTAGAAAAATTAAGCCATTGCATTTCTAAGTCTGAATGAAAAACCAAGTAAGGACCAAATGTAGTTTTGAGTCCGATACTTTTCTGTAATTTTTCTTTTAATGCAGGATTGATTTTGCCTAAATTTTTCCAAGTTTTATCTTTAAAATCAAATACTCGACTGGTATCAGAATAGGCTGTATTAAGTGAAGCGGGGAAGTCCAGTTGATTGATTGAATTGGATAAATAGAATTTACCATTCAATTGGTCAATAAAAAATACGACACCATTTTCAGGGCTTTGATACACTGGGATTCCTTTTTTTGAACTAATCAGTTCCCATTCATTTGTTTTAGTGCTAAAAAAAGTAAAGTAATCTGTGATTTTCCAAAATCCACCTCCACCTAACTTAAATAAAGTGTCCTTGTAAAAGAAGTTAATACTACCAAAATTGGATCCAAAATAAAAAGTTGAATCAAGTCTGATGAATTCATACTTGTTCTGTCCTTGTTTTTGGATTTGGTAAAATCTGCCAGAGCCCAGTAATTGCAAATAAGTTTTATCTTTTTTCTTTAAAAGACTAAATCCATTGGCTAATTTATTAGGTACCCCAAATCTTATATTTTCTATAAATAAATTCAAGCTAAGGTCATTGATAGAATCAGATGTGATAAAATCTATCAAGGCATGTTCCGCCAATGAAAGCTGTTTGCTACTTATATCAGGTTGTCCAAAACTGTATAATTGAACATTTAAAAATAAAAATAGTAGGATTCCAATTTTTCGAAGCATGATTCAAAATTATAGATATTTTGAATATAAAAAATATTTAATGCAAAAAAATATAAATTTAATATTTTATTA
>JBEICW010000652.1:0-1461 GCA_040383785.1 Ignavibacteria bacterium
ATTTATTAGAAAAATTTGCAATTTATTCTTCTTACCAAACCACTAAAAGTGATAGTTATTATGGTGGTGGTGGTCGAGTTTTATTAGAAAATGATGCGCTAACTTCACAAGATATTTTGGCACTAAATGCTTATGGAAAAACAAATGATTATGTTATAAATTTTGGACTTCAATATTCAAATCAATTGTTCGATAATCTAAATTTGACCTTGGGAAGTGATTATACCCAAAATAATGTAAATGATAATATGCCTGGTTACAATAGAAAAATTGACCAAAATGTAAAAACATTTGGGAATTATTTTCAGTTTCAATTTGATTTGAATAGTGATTTAACATTTTTAGTTGGAAGTAGATTGGATTATATAAATATTGTAGGTGATTATGATTTTTACATTGCAAATTACCAAAATAATGTAGATTTTTTGAATTTTGTGCCACGACTTTCTATTATGTATAATTTAATTGAAGAAGAAAATCAAAAATTGAAATTTAGGACTTCTTATGCTCAAGGATATAGGACACCACAGGCTTTTGATGAAGATTTGCATTTGGAGACTGTAGGGGGTGCTGCAAAATTTACCTTTATAGATAAAAATTTAAATCCAGAAACTTCTAACAGTTATTCAATCTCATTAAATTATCTTGATTTAGGTGAAAAAAATCAATTTAATTTAACTATTGAAGGATTTCTTACTGAACTCAAAAACCCTTTTATTACCGGCAATCAAGTTGAATTACCAAATGGAATTGCAATTGTAACAAAACGAAATGGATTTGGTGCAATTGTTATGGGCAGTAATATTGAACTATCTTATGCATTTACAAAGGCATTTTCTATGCAATTGGGAACTACAATCCAAACAGCAAAATACAAACAAGATGAAACTATCTGGGAGCCGCAAGAATTAAATTCAAATAATATTGATAGTGTAATCAAAACCAAAAATATACTTAGAACTCCAAATGAGTATGGTTATTTAAATTTAAATTATAAAGTTTTAAATGACTTATCATTATCATTATCAAGCGTTTATACAGGAAGTATGATTGTCCCACATGTGGTAGATATTGATAATGAATATACAATATTAAAATCTACAAAAGAGTTTTTAGAGTTTAATTTCAAAACAGCTTATGAATATTTTATTGAAGACCATAATAGAATTGAAATCAGTATTGGTTGCCAAAACATTTTAAATAGTTACCAATCTGATTTTGATTTTGGAAAAAATAGAGATGCTGGTTTCATTTATGGTCCCAATCGTCCAAGAACTGTATTTTTTAGTATTAAGTATGGATTGATATAAAAATATTTTACACTATTTGCACTCTTTTTGCCATTTTCAATCAAAAAACTTCACGGTATTTCACGATTTTCGCCTATTTTTTTTCTTTTCTTTTATAATGTAGGGGCTGGGTTTCCCAGCCCATCTTCTTTGGGTTGGTCAAGCGTCTCGC
>JBEICW010000653.1:0-1445 GCA_040383785.1 Ignavibacteria bacterium
AATTTACAAAAGTTAAATTCAACTCCTATCTCAAGAAGTATATCTATAACCTTACTTAAAAAATCTACAGCTGTTGTATTTGGATAAAATTTAAAAACAATTTCAATTTTCAGTTTTCTATTCTGTGCTTCTGGGTAACTTTCAAATATTTCACCACTTTCAATCACTTCTAAAATAGGCATTAGTTTTTTCTTGAATTATAATTAAATGCTCATTATTTTCATCCCACTTTATATGGTCAGATATTGTTAGTACAACAATACCTTGCGGACTTATACTTATTGCATCTATGATTTTTTTATTTTTCAACTGACATATTCTTTAAATTTAGCTTAATCAAATCTTTTGTTTAGTTTTAAAGATTTTTTTGACTAAATACATAACCATCCCCTTACTTCCTAAATAATCTTATCAAGCTATCAAAAATGACGTAAATTGAGATGAAAATTATAACTATTCCCCAAATGTAATGTGGTAAAAATAACATTTCTTCTACTACTCCTGTGTCGGATTTCATTACTTGATTGCCTATTGCGACCTCTTCTGTGAGTATATATCCCAAACTAAGATATACGCTTATACACGCTTGTAAGCCCAAAAATAACACTGTGCCTTCTTTTAGGGTTTTATTTGCTTGAAATGAAACATATAAAATCAGCCCAGACATAGCTCCAATTACAACCAATCCATAAATTGAACGAATCCAAATGAATAATGATAATATCATTAATAATGATAAAAACCATAAGCCATAATTTATTGCTTTTTCATTTTTGGCAATTCGAAAAAATAAATAGCCAAATGCAGTTGGACCTAATGGTCCTGCAAGTGCTACCAAAGCTCTGCTAATTCTTCCAAAAAATAATTCTCCACTTGAAGTAGCCACACCAGAGCCATCTGAAAATATTTCTAATTTCTCGAAATTTCCACCATTTAGCATCGCCATTATCCCATGGGACATTTCGTGAAACCAAGTGCCAAGTATTGTAAAAGGATATAATAATTGTCTGCCAAGTTCAAATTGGAAGAGTGAGACATTAACTATTGTTATAAAAAGTAATAAAATTGCTTTACGCTGATTGTCATTTATTTTCGCCATTTTCTCTTATGAATTTTATTTTGGGTGTTGTTTGTAGTAGAGATAATATTTGTTTTAGAATTAGTTTTATAAATAGTTTTTAGAAAATATTTACTAATTTTATAATATTGACTAACATATTCGTCAAATTATTTTTAATAAAGTGTAATTAATAAACTAAAAATTAATAAAATTTAAAATCATTTACTATTAGAATTTAAAAAGGATTTAATATTTATGCAAAACGGAAAAATTGCTTTCGTTTCTAATAATCAAAAAAATATAGTTGGAGCATTTGGACAATCCAAATCTTTTGAAGTCTTTACAATTGAAAATGGCGAAATTACAGCAAGAGAAACAAGAGAAG
>JBEICW010000654.1:0-1439 GCA_040383785.1 Ignavibacteria bacterium
AGATTTTCAGTTAAGTCTATATCAAGAGGTAAAATATATTCTTGATTTTTTATTATTTCATCATTAATTAATTCAAGTTTGGAATTAAGATCTAAAAACTCACTTTTTTTTATTTTATAGATATTAAATCCAATTAGATTTTTTTTATTGTTAATATCTAAAATCGGTTTTTCCCAAGTTAATAAATCAATATTATTCTGTTTTTCAATTTTTAAATTTTTGGGTGGTAGTGTGGTAAATAATTCTAAAGATGGGTCACCTATCAATGAAATATGTACCATGTGATTCCCATCGGCAACTTGGTGATTATATAAATCAAAATTGTTTTGAGTAACAGTAGTAGCATATCCCCAAGTTTTACCTAAAGATAAAGATTGCAAATTCCAAAATGGTCTTGAGCCCCAATAGCTAATTATATTTGAAGGTTTGGAAGCAATTGTTGAACGCATTAAGTTATCTTCAGAGTCAAAATCTCCATTGTAAGAGCCAAATACAGTTTGAAAAATTGTTCTCACTGGTGTAGACGCGTACTCTTCGGAATATGCAACATCATAACTTGAATTATATGAACCAGAATTACAGCCATAAGCAAAATAATAATCATTATTTCTAACACCTTCTCTCATTCTATTCTCATTCATATATTTTACAACAGTGTCATTTTTAAGTTCTTTATTAATTAAATACCAGTCAACTAATGGGGTAAAACTATTAAATCCACTTGCTGCGAATTTAGATTTCCAATTATTCCCAAAACCATCGTCAATTATTGCATTTTCAATAAAAATATTAGTTTCATTACCAAAAAATTCACCTTTTCTAAACTTTATATTTTTTTCAATATATCTATTGTATAATTCAATTTCACTTTCTTTAAAAATTGGTAAATTATAAAAATCTACCCTACCTACGCCAATACTAATTTTATTCGTAATTCTTGTATTGTCAAATTTACCATCATTGATAATATTATGTTGTCTGGAGTCTGTTGCTTCCAAATTATATCTTATACTATCTTTATAAAAATCAATTGTATCACCATAAAATCCATCAAAATGCCATGCTCCAAAATGGTCACGATGTCCATCTATGGCAAAATTACCTGAATAAGGGACTGCAATCCTTCCGAATAGCAATATATTATCTAAGGTTATTTTTTCTGAATTAATAGTATTAAGTATTATATTTTTTGTTATTCTTACATTTTTTGCATTAAATTTTTCTGTTCTTGGAGCTTTTTTTATAATTACATTCCAACCATCTAATTTCATAATTTGAGTATATTCTAATAATTTATCTATAATTTTGGGATATATTAAATTATCAACTAAAATTAAAAGATTTCCCTTATTATGTTTTGAATTTAAAGCTTCTTGTAGTTTTGTGTCATTTATTTCATTTGTAAAATCTTCATATTTACATGCAATATATCCAGACAC
>JBEICW010000655.1:0-1408 GCA_040383785.1 Ignavibacteria bacterium
ACTGATATGTGCAAAGCAAAAAGAAATGCAATTAAAATAAATTTGAAATTAAGCATATTTTGACTCCGTTTTAATTTATAAATTAATCACATTTTGTCTTTATTCTTACACAGCTTGTTTCTGAAGCTGGTGGGACAATTTGCGGTATATTACTTACTATTGAGCCACAATTTGGCTGACTATTAAATTGCCAGTTGGTAGAGACTTCAGTATTAATAATTATTCCATTCTGAACACAAGAATGAAATAATGTTTGGCAAATTGCATTACTTGAACAAGCAACAACTTCATTTAAAGGTGCAGTTCTTTTCCAACAAGCAAATTCATTAATAATAAAATAAAACGCAGGGGTTTCATTACAGGGTCTTGGAATACAGTTAGTACTTAAAAAATAGTCTACTCCTTTTTGTTTTAAGGAATCCATCAATTCCTCATCAGTTATTGATTGAATGCATAAAGGATTAAGTGGTCTATAGCTATAAAGTGCAACTTCTGATAGTATATGTGAAACTGGAGAACATATATAGCAAATCTTAATCTCATACCAACAACCATCAACAAATGTGTTAAATACTGCTAAAGTATATCCTGATGGGCATGGGGCCTGAGCTTTACTTTCTTCAAAATTCATTCCGAAAAAAGTGATTAATAATATAGCAATTATTGCTATCTTTTGAGTAATATTTTTAGTCATTTTTTTATTCCTTTTGGAAAATTATTTTTAAATTAAATTTTGATTTTTTTAAGATAAGGGTTAAAATTATTAACTCTATAACTTGAGATTTATATTTACTAATTAGAATAAAGATTTTAGTTTTATCCATTCTTTATAGTAAATTCCAACTTGTCATTATTTATTAATTTATACAATTAATTAAAAATATGACAAAATGCTCTTTGTAGTGCTGGGTATCTGTGTTCGAGGCATTTATTCAGCTTTACAATAGAGTTTGATTTAAATTCCAAAATTCCACAATTATGTAAAATATTATTATATTAATCCATACATAAATTATATTTCATAACATTATTTCCTATTTTCAATACGTGGTATTGAACGAAAATCCACTATTAATTACTTATTATTTATTTACTTAACAAACTAAGAAAAATTACAATTAAAACCTAATAATTTTAAAAATAAATTAAATCTGCTTAATATTTTTTTCTTCTTCGATAATGTGAAGTACTCATAAATGATGACCTAAACTTCGTGTTTATTAGCATTGTTTTAAACAACTAAATTAAATGTATTATATTTTCACCTATCTACCAAAAAATAATAAGAAAATTTTACAAAATCTTCCTGAATTATCCAAATAAAGAATGTAAATATTATAGATATAATTTATTTCTGTAATAGATTAAACTAATACTTAGTTTATTTTTAATTTTGTGAAAATAAATA
>JBEICW010000656.1:0-1401 GCA_040383785.1 Ignavibacteria bacterium
AAGGTATTTGGTAATCAAATTATCTGGAATTGACATCACCTTGCCAAAAATATCTTTTGGCGAGTCGGTCAATGCAATATAATTATCCAAAGACTTGCTCATTTTTTCAACGCCATCAGTTCCTTCGAGAATAGGCATAGTCAAAATACATTGTGGCTCTTTGCCGTAAGCTCTTTGGATTTCACGTCCCACAAGTAAATTAAACTTTTGGTCAGTTCCACCTAATTCTACATCAGAATTAATCGCAGCAGAATCCATCGCTTGTGCAAGTGGATAAAGCAATTCATGAACACTAATCGGCACAGAGCTTTTAAATCTTTTGCTAAAATCATCTCTTTCAAGCAGTTGAGCGACAGTATATTTGGCAGTAAGCCCAATTACTTCACTAAACGTCATTTTGCCCAACCAGTCGCTATTATATAGCACTTCTAACCTATCTGGACGCAATACCAAACCTGCTTGCTCAAGATAAGACTGCCCATTGATTTTAGTATCTTCTATCGTCAATTGTGGGCGAGTTTTAGATTTTCCCGATGGGTCGCCAATCATTGCAGTAAAGTCGCCAATAATCAAAATCGCAGTATGCCCCAAATCTTGGAATTGACGCAATTTATTTAGCACAACAGCGTGTCCGATATGCAAATCTGGACGCGATGGGTCAGCCCCTAATTTAATTCTTAAAGGTTTATTTTTTTTGATTGAATTTTCAAGTTTTTTTACTAATTCTTCTTCTGGCAATAAATCCACAGCATAACTGCGAATTACATCCATTTGTTCATTTATACTTGGGAACATATATGTTTAGTTTTTATTTTATTTTAATGTTTTTATGTTTGTAAGAATTGGAATTTATAGTTTATCCCAAACCTTCAATATTTGTTTCGCTACCGTCTTTGTCGTCTCCGAATAAGGCTTCTACGAAGAATGTTGGGTCAAATACTTGTAAATCGCCTATTTGCTCGCCAACACCAATATATCTTACAGGGATTTGTAATTCATCGGCTATTGGGATTACTACTCCACCTTTGGCAGTTCCGTCTAATTTAGTTAGCACAATACCAGTGATATTTGCTACTTTCATAAATTCTTTTGCTTGTTGGATTGCGTTTTGTCCGGTAGTAGCATCTAATACCAAATACACATCATTAGGAGCAGATTCTTTTACTTTTTTCATAACTCTACTCATTTTTTCTAATTCTTGCATTAGATTGGTTTTGTTATGTAATCTACCAGCAGTATCTATAATTACAACATCTTTATTTTTGCTTACAGCCGATTGAATAGTATCAAATGCTACAGAGGCAGGGTCTGCACCGTGTCCTCTTTGGATAATATCTACTCCAGCTCTTTCAGCCCATATTTCTAATTGTTCGTTTGCTGCAGCTCTAAATGTATCAGCCG
>JBEICW010000657.1:0-1400 GCA_040383785.1 Ignavibacteria bacterium
CCAGTTAGTGGAGTAAATCCATTATATACTTTTTTAGCTTTTTCGGTGTCCCAATCAAATCTCACAAGTGAAAATTCTGTTTCTACCATCCCTGGGTCAATATTACAAACCTTTACTCCAGTTCCATTCAGGTCTATTGTCATAGATTTGGATAATGTTCTTACTGCAGCTTTAGAAGCACAATAAACATTTCCTGAGGGATAAACTTCCCTTCCAGCAATTGAAGAAATATTAATTACTAAGCCATTTGCTTTTTTGATTAATAATGGCAGAATTAGTCTTGAAATATATAACAAACCTTTAACATTTGTATCTAACATTCTTTCCCAATTATCCAATTTACCATCTTGAATTTTCTCAAGTCCAGCAGCCAATCCAGCATTATTAACTAAAATATCTGTTTTTTCAAATATCTCAATATTCTCATTTACCAATGTTTCTAATTTTTTGTAACTTCTAACATCAGATTCGAAAACATCAATATTTACTTTAAACTTTTCTAACAGTGCTTTTTTTAGAGATTCTAATTTATCTTTTCTGCGTGCAAGTAAAATTAAATTAAAACCTGCCTCTGCAAATTTATATGCAAATGCCTCTCCTATTCCAGCAGAGGCTCCCGTAATCAATATAGTTTTATAATTATTAGGATTATTTGTCATTTTTTAGTTTAATTTATTAAAAGTTACTTTCCAATAAGTTTTTTTACTTCTTCATAAAGGTGTTTCTCATCGCCAGGTGCATATCCATTATGTGAATAAACAATATTTCCTTTGCCATCTAATAAAAAAGTTTGAGGTGGATTATTTACATTTAATGCTCTACGGAAATCACTATTTTCATCAATATAAACTTCATATTCCCAACCTCTACCATTTACGAAAGGAGCAACTTTTTTGCTATTTCTTGAGTCATCAATTGAAATTGCGATAATTTTAACACCAGTTTCTTTTTGCCATTTTGCATAATCTTCGTTGATATTATTTAATTCTAAGATACAAGGCTTGCACCAAGTAGCCCAAAAATTAATTATCATTGGCTTGCCATCATTACTGAATTTATCTGTAGAAACAGTTTCACCTTTAAGATTTTTAACTTTTACAGAAGGTAATTTTTTATCACTTGAAAATGAATTTATACTATTTGAAATCAATAAAACTGCAAAAATAAAAAGCATACCAGCTACTTTTGTAGTTTTTTGATAGAAACTTTTGTTAGATAGATTTGAGTTCATAGCTTTACTCTTAATTAAAATTTATAAAAAATGATTGACATATTTATGATTTAAGTTATCATATTGTACGATTACTATATTACAATACAATTAAATTTGAAGAAAGTTTCAAATTAATTTTTAAATTAGTAAATATATTAAAGTTATAATCTATATAAGAATATATTTA
>JBEICW010000658.1:0-1379 GCA_040383785.1 Ignavibacteria bacterium
AGTACAATTACAAATATACATACAATTCAAAAGAAGAATAATGGACTTAGTATGTATCTATGAATAGCAGATAAGATTATACTCTATTATTGCCTATAATACGACTATACTGGCTCGGTATTGAAGTATTAATACCTATATGCGTCTTTGCGAGGTGCTACTTTGTAAATTGAAACAATTTTAATATCATCGTCTATTGTAAATAAAATTCTATAATTTCCTACTCTAATCCTATAACCATCAATATCTACTAACTTTTTAATGCCAATAGGTCTTGGATTTATTTTTAATGATAGAATAGCTGTATCAATTTTATGAAAATCCTTTTTTGGCAATAATTCTAAATATTTTACAACTTTATTTGATAATCTAATTTTATACATTTTTTTCTAAAATAGAATTACGAACTTCATCATAATCAACAAAATAATCAGTATCTTCGATTGCTTTTTGCAATTCTAATTTTTCTTCATAATTATTCAATACTTCATTAAATTCTGGATTTGATTTTAATAAATTCCATTCACTAATTGGAATTACGATATTATCATTAATAATTTCCATAAATCTCCTATTAAATTTTATTATTTAGTCGTTTCAAAGATATTTTTATTTTTTAATAATATTGCAATAATTTCTACCATACCAAATGGCAAGTAACTTTTAACACTTGTTACGTTATTGCTATGGTGCTGTTTTCTCTTGCATCACTAAGCACATTACCCTTATGTTTCCGAGATGGTCTTTTCTTAAAGTCCTGCCCTGCGGGCGGGATTTAGGGTGGGGTAACAGGACTTTGCAAACTGCAAAACTACTTCCAAAACTCCACTCAAATTACTAACAATTTCCTCATCTTTAAATCTTAATAAACTTAAACCAAGTCCTTTTAAATATTCTTCTTTGTTTAAATCATTTTGTTGCACTTCTTCAATTTGATGGGTCAAACCATCTAATTCAATAGCCAACTTTAATTCTTTGCAATAAAAATCAAAAATATAATAACCAATAGACTTCTGACGAATAAACGTATATCCAATTTGAGAATTTCTGACTGCATTCCAAAAAAATTTTTCGGAATATGTTGCTTCTCGTATCAACTTTTTAGCAAATTTAATATTATCTCTTTTATAAGGTATTATTTCTTTTTGGTTCATAAATGTGCTGATAAAAAAGTTTATTTTGTAATTTATAGTCCTGCGACCCCACCCTAAATCCCGCCCGTGGGGCAGGACTTGAAGAAATGTGAACTTTCCCTTCACTACCGCAAATCTGCCATGCTCCTCACTGCCATATACATTCCATTCACTAAACTACAAAAGCAATAAATGGAAAATTACCAAACAATACACTATTCATCTAATTTACAAAAGTTAAATTCA
>JBEICW010000659.1:0-1371 GCA_040383785.1 Ignavibacteria bacterium
AATTTGTGTTAAAAAAACAAAAGTTTTTGCTAATTTTATTTTTTGTAATTAAATTGTTGTTTTTAATACTAAGTTTTACTCTTTATAAATCAAAAAAATAAGTATTAAAAAATCCTTTTCTGTGAATTTTTCTATTACATTTTCTATTAATTTATTTAGAATATTCAGTGATTTAATTAAAAGTTAAATTATTTATTTCTAAAAAATTCAACTATTCTATTGCATTGTCTATTTGCTTCATTAGTATCTGGAAATCTTAGTTCATCAGGTCCCATTTCTTTAACTGTAATTCTTCTATCTTCAATACCATTTTTAACTAACCAAGTTTTTACTTTTGTAGCTCTTTTTAATGATAATAACATATTACTTTCTCTTGTTCTAACATCATCAG
Organism: Ignavibacteria bacterium; assembly: GCA_040383785.1. Classification (GTDB taxonomy): domain Bacteria; phylum Bacteroidota; class Ignavibacteria; order Kapaibacteriales; family UBA2268; genus JBDNHS01. The sequence continues at coordinate 392 of JBEICW010000659.1, forward strand.
TATGCCCTACTACTTCTAATTCCATTTCGTTCGCTGATTGTAGTGCTTTTACAGCTAATCCTAAAATTTTCTCAGACCTTTTAGAGATATTTACATCACCAGTTTCAAATTCTAAATTTCTTAATATAATTTTTTCACCAACTGCTATCCTAAAAATATCATAAGCATCTAATAAGACTGCACAAATTTTGACTTCTAAACCATCTTTAATATATTAGTCAATATAAACTTTAAGTTAAGGATTTGTATTATGATGTGGAATAAATTAACATTTATCAATTTGAATTAATTATACAATTAAAAGTAAAAGTTATTTATTTTACTTATTTTCCAAACTTTTGCAAAAAAATATAAAATAGTTTAAAAGTTGGTACAAAATTTTCTTATGTTTTATTTAGTAAGTTTTAAAATGTAAAAAAAATCAACAAATCAGCTAATTTTAAATGAATATTTTCGAAGATTTCGATAAACGAAGAGATGAAGGCAACTTACAAGTAATTAACCAAGATTTTTTACCCTATAAACGATTTTATAATTTAGATACAAATGCTTATGGTGAAGGTGCAATAAGTGAAAAAGTAAAAGAATTAATGGGCTTGAGTTGCTCACTACTACTCAGATGTAATGATTGCGTTTTATACCACCTACGAAATTGTTATAATTTAGGTGCAAGTGTGGCAGAAATTAATGAAACGATGAATATTGCATTAGTTATTGGAGGCTCAATTATAATTCCTCATTTAAGATTTGCTTTAGTTGCATTAGATGAATTAATTTCTGAAAAATAATATCTCATAGTAATTTTAAAATTGAAATATAAAAGAATTTTATAAATATGATAACAAATCACTATAATAATGGTAAAAGCTATAATTTTAACAAGGAAAACTTTGTTAATAATTTAGATTTGTCTATTAATATATTGATGCATTTATCAAAATGGCATTATTATCAAACTGTTGTCAAAAATCATACTATAA
>JBEICW010000660.1:0-1321 GCA_040383785.1 Ignavibacteria bacterium
TGCTCGGCTATCGAAATTATTTGGTAGCCGATTTTTTGTTTGAGGAAATGGAAATTTGAGATTCTTTATGTATTTTCAAAGAAAGTATTTTTTTATTTTTGCACCCCCAAGTGGACAATAGGTAGTTTCAGTTATAGTAATTTCACCATCGTGAACTGGAATCCCAATTGTTCCATCCTTCCATTGTCTCATTAAAACATCGACATCATCACATATTATCTTACCTCTTTTATTGACTCCTCTTGAAATTGCCATAGCCATATCCAAACAACAATTCTTGGTATTATCATATTTATTTTTAATTAATTCCATCGTTAGATAGTAATCGGAACATTCTTAAGAAGTATGCATTGCATCTATATATTCTTCATATAATTCACTATCCCATATTTTTCTATCTATTGGTAGTTTTGACTATTTTTTATTTAATTTTTTAAATTTTTCTAAATCCATAATGACCTTGATTTAAACTTTTATTATCCTTCCGCTCACAAATCTACCTTTACTCCGCCATTTTTTAGGGATTTGTTCGCTGCTTCTATTATTTTGACAACTGCTAAGCCAGATTCGCCGTTGGTTTCTGTGTTCTTGTTATTTTTTATTGAATGGTAAAAATGGTCAACTTCTTCTTTTAGTGCTTCTTTATTTGCCAGTGCTGGACTATACATATCACCAATTCTATATTGCACTAAAGTTTCGTAAATGTCTTCTCTTTCTTGTAGTTTTACACCAGTATCATAAACTTTGATTTTTTCGCTCATTGCCATATCATCAAAAGTTATCATTTTTTTGCTGCCACCGATGATTATTTGGCGTATTTTAACTGGTGATAGCCAATTTACATGCAAATGGGCAATTGTAGCATCTGCATAGTGAAGAGTAATATATGCAATGCTTTCTAAGTCTTTATTGTTATATTTAATCACTGACGAGCCGCTGGCACTAACTGCAACTGGCTCTTTACCAATAAGATAATTTAGTATTGAAATATCATGAGGAGCCAAATCCCAAATCACATTTACATCATGCTGGAAAAGTCCTAAATTTATTCTAACCGAATCGTAATATAAAATTTCGCCTATTTCACCATTATTGATAAGTTCTTTTATTTTCTGTACTGCAGGAGTATAAATATAAGTATGATCAACATTTATAATTGCATTATTTTTTTGTGAAATTTTGATTAATTCTTCGGCTTGTTTTGCTTCAGCAGTAATCGGCTTTTCTATCCAGGTGTGAATGCCCTTTTCAAGAGCTTTTTTTGCAATTTGGTAGTGTGAAAATACTGGTGTTGAAATTGCAATTGCGTCCAAACCTTCAA
>JBEICW010000661.1:0-1243 GCA_040383785.1 Ignavibacteria bacterium
AATAAATATAAATAATTATTTTATATTAGATGATATTAAAACAACACCATTAACTTTAGCTCCAAATAGCTCTAAAAAGATAAATATCAAATATTTGTCAAATATTGAAAAAAATATATCTGAAATAGTAAAAATAAAAGGGATAATTATAGAACAAGGAAATGAAGCAATCACATTAGAAACTCAAATTAAGGCAATTTCTTATTTACCGAATTTGACAGCAGTAAATAAAATCACATTCCCTAAAACTGATATAGGGGTTGCAACAAACCCAATAATACTAAATCTAAAAAATAATAGTTTATTTGGGGATTTAAATATTAAGGAAATTAGATACAAAAACAACACAAATAGTGATTTTAAGTTTGTTGGTAATCCTAATTTGAGTAATTTAGATGTATTAAGTGAAAATGAACTTAATTTTGATTTGCTTTTTAATCCTTCAAAAAATGGTTTACAATCAGATACACTTGAGATATTGGCTGATAATGTAGAAGGTCCAGAGCCAGTAGAATATATTATAACTGAAGTTGTTTTAGAAGGGAATACAAATACAATTGATGATTTACAATTTGAAAATATTTCATTTGGTAATACATTCTTATGCGCAAATCCTCAAAAAAGTGTTACAATTGATAATAGAAATGGCACAGGTAAAATAACTTTTATGGCTGTCAAAAAAAATAACTCGTCTGACTTTGAAATTATTTTGCCAAATAATTTAGAAGTTTTAAATGGGTCAGAATCTTTGTTTGAAATTATTTATACACCTCAAAACCCTGGCAAACATACTGAGATTATAGAAGTAAACTTTAGTGATGGTAGAAAAGGAAGTTTTAGTATAGATGGTGAATCTACTATAATTCCATTCAAATCAACATTTAAAAATAAAAATGAAATATTAATCCCAGGTAATTTATCAAATATTGGATTTAATAGTAAATTAGATTCAGATAATTATGGTGAAATTTCGACTATAATTTATACCCTAAAGTTTGACCCTACATTCTTTAGAGCAGATGCAAACCCATTTACCACAGATTTCACAGATACTAAGTGGGCTTGGACTATTGATAAATCAAATCAAAATAATGGTGTCATAATTATGACTGGTAAATCGACAAATGGTGCATTATTAGAAAAGCCTAAAACAATAAAAAATTCATTAAATTTATTAACTTATTTATCTGATAAAACTGAAACTTTTGTTACAGTTGATACACAAATTGATAATAATTGTATT
>JBEICW010000662.1:0-1242 GCA_040383785.1 Ignavibacteria bacterium
CATATCACTTAACTGCGCCACTAAAAATAAACTTAAATCTATACAATCTTTAACACCATAACTCATTGAAAATTTGGAGACATTAGCAAGACCTTTTGTACTTAAATATAAACCACTACCTAAATATAAATTAACAAAATTTGGATTTTTATAAATGTTACATTCCAAATTAATACCACCTAAACCTCTTGTTATTCCAAAAAAATTCAGCATTTAAATAATATCTCGGTAAAATAGTATCTTTAGTTTGTGATTTTAGTTTAAATGAAAATAATATTAATAAAATAATAATTAATGATTTCATTTTATACTCAAATAAATGAAGCGTATATTTACTAATTCCAAATTAATAAATAAAATATCATTAAGCAAATATTTATGAAATAATATTAACATAATTATATTTCTTTGAAAATTATTAACTATTTTGTAACTTGCAAATTGTAAAATGAAATTAATATACTTACAAATAATCATATCAAATGAAATTATCACAAGAACAAGAATTAGAAATTTTCAAAAATCTAAAAACTCGTTTTGAACAAAATATGAACCGCCATAAAGGGCTTGAATGGGCAGTTATTGAAAACAAACTACAAACTAAATTTGCAGCAAATCCTGAGAAACTTTGGTCACTTAATGAAATGGAGCTTTCAGGTGGTGAGCCAGATGTGGTGAGTTTTGAAAATGATTTAATTGTCTTTTTTGATTGCTCGGATGAAAGCCCTAAAGGTCGCCGTAGTTTATGTTACGATAAAAAAGCATGGGATTACCGCAAAGAAAATAAACCATCTGGCAATGCAATGGATATGGCATCAGAAATGGGTATTAAGATGTTAGATGAAAAAGAATATCGTCAATTACAAGAACTTGGGAAGTTTGATTTAAAAACATCAAGTTGGATAATTACCCCAGAAAAAATTAGAAATCTCGGAGGTGCAGTATTTTGCGATCGCCGTTACGATACAGTCTTTTATTACCACAACGGTGCCGAATCATACTATGCCGCAAGAGGTTTTAGAGGGAAATTGGTGGTGTAATTTTATAAAATTATATAGATTTTTATGAAGATAAATAGCAAAATATTAAACTTTATTCTAATAGTAACTTCGCTTATTGGATATTTAGAATGGAGTGGCGATAGTAGCACATTTTTATTTCAAGCAGAATGGGAAATTATTTATAAAATATTTACGAATCCTACTTCAGTATTGCATCCATTTATAGTTCTGCCTATGATAG
>JBEICW010000663.1:0-1200 GCA_040383785.1 Ignavibacteria bacterium
TTATCATTTTTACCACAACAAAGTATTATCCAATTTTCAATATTGCATATAGTGTAAGATATATTATTGCCGTCCAATTTCATATCACGAATGACATAATTATTTTCAAGCGAATTTATATAAGTATTTAAGTTATTACTTTGCTTTGTTTTTATATTTGAAGTTTCATTAATACCTATAACCCTGATTAATCTATTATTAACTAATATAGAATCAAATTCATCAGGATTATTAGCAATTAAAAGAGACAACTCTTTCATATTATTGATATAATATTCATCAAATTGGTATTCTAATTTATTAGTACTACAATTAGTAGATAACATCAAAATTATTAGAATAAAAATAGTATTTATTATTCTTCCCCTCACACTTCAACCTTTACTCCACCATTTTTTAGAGATTTGTTTGCTGCTTCTATGATTTTAACTACCGCTAAGCCAGATTCGCCGTTGGTTTCAGTGTTTTGTTTGTTTTTGATTGAGTAGTAAAAGTGGTCAACTTCTTCTTTTAGTGCTTCTTTATTTGCTAGGGCTGGGCTATACATATCTCCGATTCTATATTGCACTAATGTTTCGTAGATGTCTTCTCTTTCTTGAAGTTTTACACCAGTATCATAAACTTTGATTTTTTCGCTCATTGCCATATCATCAAAAGTTATCATTTTTTTACTACCACCGATGATTATTTGGCGTATTTTAACTGGTGATAACCAATTTACATGCAAATGGGCAATTGTAGAATCTGCATAGTGAAGTGTGATGTAAGCAATGCTTTCTAAGTCTTTATTATTATACTTTATTACTGAAGAGCCGCTGGCACTAACTGCAACTGGCTCTTTACCAATCAAATAATTGAGTATTGAAATATCGTGTGGAGCTAAATCCCAAATCACATTAACATCATGCTGGAAAAGTCCTAAATTTATTCTCACTGAATCATAATATAAAATTTCGCCAATTTCGCCATTATTAATTAGTTCTTTTATTTTCTGAACTGCTGGAGTATAAATATAAGTATGATCAACATTTATAATTGCATTATTTTCTTTTGCAATTATGATTAATTCTTCGGCTTGTTTTGCTTCAGCAGTAATCGGCTTTTCTATCCAGGTGTGAATGCCCTTTTCAAGAGCTTTTTTTGCAATTTGGTAGTGTGAAAATACTGGTGTTGAAATTGCAATTGCGTCCAAACCTTCAA
>JBEICW010000664.1:0-1199 GCA_040383785.1 Ignavibacteria bacterium
GCAAAAACTTCACGATATTTCACGGTTTTTGCCTGTTTTTTTTATTTTGGGTAGATTGGGCGGCTCGCCCAACATTCAAAAATGTTTCAAAAAACAAAAGAAGTTTTAACACAAAGGACACAAAGTTTAGAAGACACAAAGGGCACAATTAAAGAAAAATTTGCACGCTTTGCACTCATTTCCCCATTTCTCACCAAAAACTTCACTATATTTCACGATTTTTGCCTGTTTTTATTTCTTTAAGTCTTTCTCCAACATGTGGGGAAAGATTTAGATAGGGGTTTCTTCAATGAACTATTTAAAATCATTTACAATTAACAACTAACAATTAACCACTATCTTATGACGCACTTATTGCGTAATTATTGGGTTATTAATTACCTTTTCTGATTGTTATTATCAACTACCTACTTAATCAATTTATAAAGATTTCTGATAAATAAAAATAACTGAGCAAAAACCAATATTTTGACGTTCATTTCAGAACCTTTGTGGATATTTTGGAATTGAGTGCTTTGGGTCATACTTTCACCTAAACTCTGCATTTGGATAATTTCTGGCACAAAATAAAATGCAAAAAGTAATGAAGTAATTACAACAATAGTAGTCGGAATTATAGAATAAATATCTTTTGTTCCGCTTTTTAGTTTTATGATTTCATAAATTGCAATTATTATCGCTGATACAATCATAGCATACGATAATCTCAAAAAGTTTTTAGCCATAATCATTCCTTCTTGGAATTGAGTAAGCACCTGACTGCCAAAAAGAACATCAGTATTAAAAGTAACAGGAGCAACCACAGCACCAGCATAAATAGTAGCACCAAGCGTTACACCAATAACAATAAAATAGATTATAGTAAAGATTTTCATGTGATTATGGGTTTGGATTATTTTTATACAATATTATATTTAAAATTAATTATTATTACAATTTGAACATATACCTTCCATTATAAAATTATAAGACTCTATTTTAAAAAATTGTAAGTTTGGTATATTGTCTATTTTTAATTCTAAACAAATTGTGTTATTGCAATTTTTACAATTAAAATGGGAATGTATTAGATTATGTAAATTCTTTTCGTTTTCAATATTTTTATTTTTTTTCTCAATAGAAAATCTTTGGACTCCATCTAAATCTACAAACTTATGAATTGATTTATCAGCAATTAATTTATCCAAAACTCTATAGAC
>JBEICW010000665.1:0-1195 GCA_040383785.1 Ignavibacteria bacterium
ATTAAATATAATTTGGTTATATCAATTTAATTTATTATATTTGAATTATAATTAAGTTACATAATAATAAAACTAATATTAAAGGTTATATAATGTCAGCTAAACTAACAACACAACATAGTAAAGTTATATTTAAATATATCTATATATGTAAACTAATAAATAGATTTTTAGATATTCATACATTTAGAGATACTAATATGAGAGTTAATATAATAAAAGATATATTAACTATATTAAATACAACTGAACCATATAAATCATATATTAATAGAAATAATGTTGATATTGAAACTGAATACATTGATTCATTTATTGGATATTATATATTAGAGAAATACTTTAATGATATAATTGATTTTAGATTTGATGATGATACCAATTCAGTATTTAATAATATACATAGATTTACTGATTTAGCTGATAGTAGTTATTATCTACCATCTTATAATGCGTATAGAAATATTGATGATGTTAATATTGAGTTGATTGAGTTTATTAATACAAATGATGAAATATATTACCATTTAATTAATCTATTAGATAATGATATTGATAATAAAGTTAAACCAGTTGCTGCACCGAAGAAATCAATGATGAATTACAAAAATTCAATTGATGAATTTGTTGAGATGTTAAGAGAAAACCACCCAAATGAGATTGATATTAAAAATAGCTATGGTGAATATGAGATAAGATGGAATTATGATTATAATAAACACCCATTGGTTAAACCGGATGAAAGTAAAGGTAGTCAATATCAATATCCAATTGTTAGAATTTACAACAGGTCTTATTACCGTAATTCAAGAATTGAGAACGGTGAACCTAATTATGAATGTGTTAATAGGTATGGTAAATCAATTTATTTAAAAGATGCACATACTTATATTATGGATTATGTCAATGCAAATATGAAAAGTGTATTAAAAGAGAAGATTACTAATATTAGAACAAAAAAATCAAATGAATTTATATTACATGAAGTAAACAGTTCAACAAATACTAAAATTAATAATTGCAATGCTGTTGAAACTGAACATAGTATTTATAATTATAATATATTTAAATTAAAACATATTGCTGAATATAGAGATACAATTAAAACTACAACCAATGAGTTATTTTCACTTCAATTTAATGAAGGTAATTATACATTACTATTATCAAAAGTAACATTTAAAGATAATACAAT
>JBEICW010000666.1:0-1132 GCA_040383785.1 Ignavibacteria bacterium
AAATTTGCAAATTAGACGTAGATAATAACCAAAATACTGCAATGCAATTTGGTATTAGGTCAATTCCAACTCTATTGATTTTTAAAGGTGGCGAAGTGGTTGATACTATTGTTGGTGCAGTTCCTAAACACCACATTGTTGAAAAATTAAATGCACATATTTAATTTTATAATTAAATTATTAATATTAGAATCGAAATTTAAAATATCCGAAAAATATACAAAAATTCTTCGGATATTTTTTTTGAATTAAACTAAATAAATACTCTTGTAAAACATCAAAAAAAATTATGAAAAGACCAGATTTATTAACCGAAGAGCAAATAGAAATTAAATTATCAGATTTAGATTTTTGGGTAAAAAAAGATAATTCAATCGAAAGAGAAATTGTAGTACAAAATTTTGTAGCAGCAGTAGGAGTTGTTAATTCAATTGCTATTTTTGCAGAAATTTTAGACCATCACCCCGATATTTTGATTTATGCTTGGAATAAAGTTAGAATTACTACTTCAACGCACGATAAAGGTGGTTTGACAGAATTAGATTTTGAATTAGCAAAAAAAATTGAAACTTTAAAATTATAATATAAAACTATAATATAATAATTAGAACTAAAAGTTTTGTGAAAGTTTATGACTGGTAGGAATGAGGTATGAAAAATATATTTAAATCAAAATATTTAATAATTTTATTAGCAATAATAATATTTTCACCATTATTATTGTCAGTAAATATAGTACCTTCGCCATATTATCAATATGAAATTAATGGACAAATCTCACGAGATGAGCCAAAATTAAATGACTTCACAATTACAGTTTATGGTAAAACTAAAGAATCAAATGATTTAATCCCACTATTTAATAACGGTTCGGAATACATAGAAAATCCAGATTTACCTATTGCCATTACTGATATAGATGGACATTTTCAGCTAATATTTAGTTCAAAATATGGTGAATTAGAAGCATATAGTTTAAAAGTGGTAATGCCACTTGGAGAAAGTTATTTTACTCCATTAATCTATACCCAAGACTATACAAAACAAGAACTTAAGCAAAAATATACTTATTCAAATGAAAGTGGCTGCAGTTGCCAAAGCACTACCTCAAGTGAAATGATTACCAGTGGCT
>JBEICW010000667.1:0-1120 GCA_040383785.1 Ignavibacteria bacterium
AATGGTTAATGGTTAATGGTTAATGGTTAATGGTTAATGGTTAATGGTTAATGGAAAATTAAATTATTTACCCAAAAACTACAGATGATAATAATTTATTACTTTCTTCTTCGGTTATGCCTTTGCGTTTTGCGTAATCTTTTACCTGCTCGTCTGTTATTTTACCCACAGGGAAGTATTTCGCTTCATCATATCCAAAATACAGCCCACTTACTGAAGCCGCTGGCAACATCATAAATGATTCAGAAAGCTCAATTCCCAATACTTCTTCTGCTTGTAAAAGTTGAAATAAAGTCGCTTTTTCGGAGTGGTCCGGCAATGACGGATAACCGTGTGCTGGGCGAATACCGATATATTTTTCACCGATTAGCTCTTGTGGAGTTAAGTTTTCATCTGGAATTAATCCCCAAATATTTTTTCTCACTTCTTGATGCAAATATTCCGCAAATGCTTCAGCAAATCTATCAGCTAATATTTTTATCATAATAGCATTGTAATCATCGTGGTCTGCTTCAAATTCTTTTACAAGTGCATCTACTCCAAAACCTGCACTAACTGCAAATGCACCTATATAGTCCTTTCTTCCACTTTCTTTTGGAGCAATATAATCGGACAATGCGATATTTGGTATGTCGTCCGATTGCTTTTCATTTTGTTGTCTTAATGTAAAGAAAGTATTGATTTGGTTTGAATTATTATCAATATCATAAATGGCAATATCATCACCAGTAGAATTTGCAGGAAATATCCCTACAACTCCCTTCGCAGTGATTAATTTATCATTTATAATTATATCTATTAGTCTATTTGCGTCATCAAATAATTTTCTTGCCTCAACCCCTTTTTCTGGGTGGTCTAATACACTTGGATATTTCCCTTTGATTTCCCATGCCAAAAAGAAGTAAGTCCAGTCTAAATATTCTCGCAATTTAGTCAATGAAAAATCTTCAAAATAAGTCAAACCAATCTTATTTGGTTTAACTATTTTTGCATTCTCCCAATCTATTTTTAGCTTATTTTTTCTTGCTTCTGTTAGCGATAATAGATTTTTTGCTTGATTTTTCTTGTAATAACTTTCTCTTAATTCTTGATATTCATTTTTAACTGATGCGATAAAGTC
>JBEICW010000668.1:0-1075 GCA_040383785.1 Ignavibacteria bacterium
CCCCATTTATTTATATTTAAAGCAATATGCGTAAAGATTTTGTCTCAAAAGTCAATGACTTCAGTAATGATAGAAGATTTCTTAGCGATGTAGAAGGCAAGCCAATTTCAGAATATTTTGGTAGTTTGGTATTTGGAGCAGACGCGATAAAAAAATACGTAATGCGTGATGCCTACGAAAATATGATGGAGGCATTAGAAACTGGCGAAAGAATTGACTTGAAAACAGCTGACTTTATAGCCGTTGGTATGAAAAACTGGGCAATTGATAATGGAGCAACACACTATTCTCATTGGTTCCAACCACTTACAGGTAAAACTGCTGAAAAGCACGATTCATTTTTTAGATTAGATAAAACAGGTCGTCCTATTGAAGCTTTTAATGGCTCAATACTGATTAAACAAGAGCCGGATGGTTCGAGTTTTCCAAGTGGTGGATTGAGACATACACACTCTGCGCGTAGTTATACAATTTGGGACCCATCTTCTTATGCTTTTATTATGGAATCTGCACACGGTAAAACGCTTTGTATTCCTGCAATTTTTGTATCTTATAATGGCGAATCTTTAGACTTAAAAACTCCACTTTTAAAATCTATACACCTTGTAAATACTGCTACTATGGAAGTATTAAAATATTTCAATACAAAAGCAACAAAAGTATATCCTACATTGGGTTGGGAACAAGAATATTTCTTGGTTGATGAAGCATTATTTAATGCCAGACAAGATTTGATTATGAGTGGCAGAACTTTATTTGGTAATGCCTCTGCTAAAGGTCAACAGCTTGAAGACCATTATTTTGGCTCAATACCAGAAAGAGTTGTGGACTTTATGCACGATTTCGAAGATGATTGCTTGATGATGGGTATTCCGGTTACTACACGCCATAATGAAGTTGCACCAATGCAATTTGAGTGTGCTCCATTCTTTGAATCAGCAAACGTTGCGGCAGACCATAATCAATTATTGATGGATATTATTGATAAAATTGCAAAAAGACACAAATTAAGAGCATTATTACATGAAAAACCTTATGCTGGAGTAAATGGTTCAGGTAAGCATAATAATTGGTC
>JBEICW010000669.1:0-1055 GCA_040383785.1 Ignavibacteria bacterium
GTAGAATTAGGTGGAACTGACCAAAAGTTCAATTTACTTGTGGGACGTGAAATTCAAAGAGCTTATGGCAAAGAGCCACAATGTATTTTGACTATGCCTATACTCGAAGGTACTGATGGCGTTGAGAAAATGAGCAAGTCATTGGATAATTATATTGCCCTGACTGACTCTCCAAAAGATATTTTTGGCAAAGTGATGTCAATCCCAGATAATTTGATTACCAAATACCTTAGATATGCGGCATTTGAGGTAGCGAGTGTAGTAAATGAAATCGAGCAAAAATACAATAATGGCGAACTTCACCCAAGGGATTTGAAAGTAAGCACGGCAATCAAGGTAGTTGATAAATATCATCCTGCTGGCTCTGGGCAAGCGGCTTTCGAGGAATTTGAGCGTATATTCAAAAACAAAGAATTGCCCGATGTAATCGAAGAAATGGAAATCGAATCGCCAAGCACAAATTCAATCACTGAAATAATGGTATTGAGTAACCTTGCACCATCTAAAAAAGAAGCAAAAAGACTAATCGAACAAGGCGGAGTATTAGTAGAAGGTGAAAAAGTAACAGACTTAGCTGCAAATATAGATATTACTGACTACAAACTATTCAAAGTCGGCAAAAGAAAATTCCTAAGAGTAAAAGCGAAGTAAAATTAAGAGATAATGAGAAAAATTATTTTAATATATTTCTTTACACTAAATATATCTTGGTGTAATTTACCAAATGAAGTTTACAAAATTAAAAATAATCCAAACCCATAATCACATGAAAATCTTTACTATATTCTATTTTATTGTTATTGGTGTAACGCTTGGTGCTACTGTTTATGCTGGTGCTGTGGTTGCCCCTGTTACTTTTAATACTGATGTTCTTTTTGGCAGTCAGGTGCTTACTCAATTCCAAGAAGGAATGATTATGGCTATTAATTAATATAATTTAAAAAAAAGAGCATTAATTCATTTATTAATACTCTTTTTTAGAATTTATGTTAATGGGAGTTTATCAACAAAATATTCTTTATTACCTATATATTCAAATTCATTATCTTTAATCA
>JBEICW010000670.1:0-1030 GCA_040383785.1 Ignavibacteria bacterium
ACCAAATCAAAAGTTATATCTCTACCTGTTGGATTTGTAACTTTAATTACTTTTTCTTCAAACGAGCCAGCAGTTGCAGCAAAATTTGTGTTTGGTGCTGTTAAAATTGGAGCAATAATTTGAGCTTTTAGGTCATAATTAATAGTTTTTGCACCACAATCATCAAGTAAAGTCCAAGTTCCAGAATAATTATTATCAGCATTTGCTGTAAATGTTATAGTAACCATTTCTTTGCCATTTTCTGGTATAGACCAACTGCCTTTAGAAATACTAAATCCAGTACCATTTACCATACTACCAGTTAATTCTAAAGTAGTATTGCTTAAATTAGAAATTTCTACATCACGAGTAACTGTTTCGCCTGGGCATAATAAACCAAAATCTATTTCTGTTCCAGCATTTGTATTAAAATTAATCACAAATTTACTTGCAGTTAATTTAACTACTTTGTTTTTATCATTATCAGAGTCATTTGTTATTGTTAAATCAGTATTATAATTTGGACCAGTACCAACTGGTTTGAATTTTACAGTTACATCTTCACTACCACCAGGAGCAACTTGAGTAATAGGTGCGCTTTTAATTTCAAAATCTACAGTATTACTTAACTCAATTTTGCTTATATTTAATGGAATAGCACCATTGTTTTTAATGGTAACAATCTTATCTAATTCACCGCATTTAATTGCTTCGAAAGTTACGTCATTTGCCTGAATTTCTGCTAATCCAGAGCCAGTACCAATTAAATTTGCAGTAAAGTCATTATTTGTTTTAGTTTTGATAGTATATGTAGCAGCTGACGCTTTTACATCACTTGGTGTATAAGTAACATCAATATCCAAACATTCACCACTTTTTACAGTTTTTGGTGTTGTTGTTATTTTAAATTCATTCTTATCTGCACCTTGAATATCAAAACCAGTAATTTCTATATCAGAACAAGAATTATTACAGAATTTTTGAGTATATGTTCCAGTTTTAGGAACATTTTTAGTTGCAAATCCAACATTAATATCTTCAATTCTAACAG
>JBEICW010000671.1:0-1012 GCA_040383785.1 Ignavibacteria bacterium
ATATCACAAAATTCACTCATATTGGACATGTACCAATTGGTAATGGAGTATTTTTGGCACCAATGGAAGATGTGTCTAATTTACCATTTAGATTAGTTTGCAAAAAGCTCGGTGCAGATATTGTTTATTCTGAATTTATTGCTTCCGAAGGACTTGTTAGAGATTCGCGTAGGTCAATTCATAAAATGCAAATCCACCCCGAAGAACGCCCTACTGCAATTCAAATCTTTGGTGCTGATATAGATGCAATGGTAGAATCGGCTAAAGTTGTCGAAGACGCTGGTGCGGATATTTTAGATATTAACTTTGGTTGCTGGGTGCAAAAAGTAGTTAGACGTGAAGCAGGTGCAGCATTTTTGAAGCAACCGGAAAGAATGGCTGAATTAACAAATATGGTTGTAAATGCAGTAAAAATTCCAGTTACAGTAAAAACTCGCCTTGGATGGGATAAAAAATCTATTGTAATCGACAAAGTTGCAAAAATGATAGAAGATGCTGGGGCAAAAGCATTGGCAATTCACTGCCGTACGCGAGATATGGGAATGTCTGCTACTGCTGATTGGAGTTGGATACCGATAATCAAAAATATAGTAAATATTCCGGTAATTTTGAATGGTGATGTAGTTACTCCGCAAGATGTTAAAAGGGCTTTTGATACCACTGGTTGTGATGCATTGATGATAGGCAGGGCTTGCATCGGCTATCCATTTATTTACAAACAAGCCAAAGAATACTTAGAAACTGGTATAATTCCCGAAGACCCAGGGATTAGAGAAAGAATTGACGTTTGCCTATACCACCTCGAAAAAACCGTAGAATACAATGGTTCACACGGTTTGGTAGAGTTTAGAAAACACTACGGTGGTTATCTAAAAGGATTTTATGATGCGTCTTCTATAAGACGTAAAATAATGGCAGCAGTTACTTTTGATGAAGTTAGAACTATATTGGAAGATTATTACTCATATTTGGAAAGTATAGAAAGATTAGAGCCAGTAAGCAAAGAAAGAGA